>CAZZNL010000188.1:0-2174 GCA_964655625.1 uncultured Pseudomonadales bacterium | reverse complement strand
CACCACGCGATCCAGAAAACGGCGCGCCTGTTGTGCATTGACGCGATTGATATCCACCTGCCCCGGCTGAGCAAATGCTTCCTGAATCGCTTTTTTGGTAATTTCGTTAAACACCACGCGCTGATATTTGTTTTTATCACCGCCTATGGCTTCACTCAGGTGCCAGGCGATTGCCTCTCCCTCTCTATCCAAGTCCGTCGCCAAATAAACGGTATCGGATTGCTTGGCTAACTTGCGCAATTCTTCAATCACTTTTTCCTTGCCGGGCAGAATTTCATACTGCGCTTTCCAACCGTTATCCGGATCCACCCCCATTCGGGTCACCAGTTGTGCGCGAGCTTTCTGTTCACGATGCGCCGCCTTCTCCTCGACAGACATCTTGCGCGTGCGCGCCGCCTGTTCAGCGCGAGCCTTCGCATCCACTTCCTTGCCGCCACCACTGGGCAGATCACGAATATGGCCAATGGAAGACTTCACCACATAGTCTTTGCCCAAGTACTTGTTAATGGTCTTGGCCTTAGCCGGAGACTCTACGATAACGAGGGATTTGCCCATAAATGCCTGCTGGTGCCGCCAAAGGGTGAGTGAATCCAAGCTTGCCGGTCACTGGCAGCCTGGCTGAGGGTGCGAATATATAGGAGGGAAGACTGGAGCGGTCAAGCTAAAAAGCCACTCCTGTATAAAAAACCATTAGTTCAGGCGAACAGCGAAGCAGTTGCCCCCCTCTGGCAAAATACGCAGATCAATAACCCAACCTTGGTGATTGCAAATACGCCGCACCAAGGACAAGCCCAAGCCCAGACCTTCCCCGCGCGCACGTGGGCCACGCACAAACGGCTGGAAAATCGCCTCGCGCTTGCTCTCCTCAATCGTGGCGCCAGAGTCTTCCACGCGAAAGCCTTCCTCCGCCAACACCAAACGCACCGCACCACTGTCTGTGTAGTGCACGGCATTGCGAATGAGGTTAGACAATACCGCGCGCAACAATGCCGTATTAAAGCGCTGTTCAACCAAAGCAGACGCAGAAAAGCCTTCCTCTTGCAGCAACACCAGCTGCAACTGCTTCTCGACGGCAACTGGTTGCCACTGCTCAAATTGCTCCTGTGCCATTTGCAACAAAGTGGTTTTATTAGCTTGCGTATCTTCGTCGAGCTTATTGCGCGCCAGCTGCAAAAAGGTATGCACCAAATCGCGCATTTCTTGAGCTGCGCGCTGTATGCGCTCCAGTTGGCCGCGCTGCTTCTCTGTCAGCCCTGTCGCTGCAGCAGAAGCCTGTAACAACTCACATGCCGTGGCAATCACAGTCAGTGGCGTACGCAACTCATGGCTGACATCGCTAGTGAAAAAACGTTCGCGCTCCAACACACTGTGCAACTGTCCAAACGCACCATCAAACGCTGCTGCTAATTGGCCCACTTCATCATCCGCGTGCGTCGCTGCCAAAGGTGTCACCTCGGCCAAACCCTGATCGCTCGCGCGCACTTGTTCCGCTAAACGCGATACCGGCGCCATGATGCGCTGTGCCAGAAAACGCCCCAGTATCCACGCCGCCAATACACTCAGAAAAAAGCAAGCCAGCACAATCAGATACAACGCCTGCTCTCGGCGCTCAAAATTGGTTTGATCGCGCAAAAATAGAAATTTTTCGTCACCCTGTTGATATACCAAGGCGTGAAAAGCCTGCCCCTCGCGAAACACTTCATGGAAACCACTATCGAGATTATTCAGCCATGGCGGTGTTTCCAACCATGCATCGGGTTTCTCGCGATTGTCATGATAAAAATGTGAGCCGGGCTGCAAGTCCAAATCGCGACCTTCGCTGTAACGCGCCATCGCCAGCGTTAAATCATCGTGCAGAGTATTGCTAAGCAGCTGATCTTCAACCACTTGCACCACCACCACAATACCGATGGAGGACAAGGCAGCAATGGCGGTAGCCATCAGGACAAATGCCACCACAATACGCCGCGACAATTTTTGTTGTTTAGCAAAAATTTTCACAGCGAATATCAGCCCTGAGGTGCAACCAGCTTGAAACCGATGCCGTGAATGGTTTGAATAAGTGGCACGGAGAAAGGCTTATCAACCAATTGCCGCAAATGGTGAATATGGCTGCGCAAGCTGTCGCTGTCAGGGCAATCATCTCCCCAAAGGGCTTCTTCCAGCACTTCGCG
>CAZZNL010000187.1:0-3987 GCA_964655625.1 uncultured Pseudomonadales bacterium | reverse complement strand
GTATCGGCAATGCCATGGAGCTGATCCAGCTCGGCAAACAAGACATCATCTTTGCCGGCGGCGGTGAAGAAGAACATTGGTCGCTGTCTTGTCTGTTCGATGCGATGGGCGCGCTGTCCACGCAGTACAACGACACCCCGCAAAAAGCCTCTCGCGCCTATGATGCCAACCGCGACGGTTTTGTTATTGCCGGTGGCGGCGGCTGTTTGGTGTTGGAAGAATACGAACATGCCAAAGCGCGCGGTGCAAAAATCTACGCTGAACTGGTGGGCTACGGTGCCACATCAGACGGCTATGACATGGTAGCTCCTTCCGGCGAAGGTGCGACGCGTTGCATGCAGCAGGCACTCACTACCGTCAATGGCGCCATCGACTACATCAATGCTCATGGCACCAGCACACCTGTGGGCGACTTGGCGGAACTGAAAGCGGTCAAAGCAGCGTTTGGCACTGCCATTCCCCCTATCAGCTCGACGAAATCACTGTCGGGTCATTCGCTGGGTGCAGCCGGTGTTCAAGAAGCCATCTACACCCTGTTGATGCAGCAGCACAACTTCATCGCCGCATCGGCCAATATTGAAACGCTCGACGCCGAAGCTGAAGGCATGCCCATCGTGCGCCAGCGCAT
Source organism: uncultured Pseudomonadales bacterium (assembly GCA_964655625.1). Classification (GTDB taxonomy): domain Bacteria; phylum Pseudomonadota; class Gammaproteobacteria; order Pseudomonadales; family UBA7239; genus UBA7239. The sequence goes on along the minus strand of CAZZNL010000187.1, from coordinate 3,359 downwards.
CGACAACGTTGATTTACAACGCGTGATGTCCAATAGTTTTGGCTTTGGTGGCACCAATGCCACTTTGGTATTCCAAAAAATCTGATCGACAGTATTTGGCAAGTAGTATTTGGCAAAATGCCGCATGCTATGATGCTTGCGGCCACTGTCAGAAAGGAATGCTTACATGAGCAGCAACGATGTTGTGGAATACCATCCCATCCATGTGAGCCGTGCGGCTTGGTCAGATGAACAAGAATCCATTCTTGCCTGCCGCGCACGCTTCATCGACAACGCTGCGGAAGAACAAATCTTCGACGCACAATCCCAGCATTACCTCGCCAGTATTGATCAACAATTCGTCGGCTATTTGTGTGTTGATAACGACGGCCACCTCTGCCTGACAGGCTCCTACACCGAACGCGCCGATGACATTGCTGAAGCACTGTTGCGTTTTGCCGTCCTCGACACCCCACGGCGCGGCTTGTCACAACTGGCTGCACCAGCCGCACACCCGTGGCAGCCACAATTATCAGCATTAGGCTTTAACACTCTCAACAGCATCAACGACAAATTACTAACCCTGTTTCTACCGCCCGATCGCAGCTTTATCGCCAGCGGCTCCGGTCTGATTCGTTTGGAAACCACGGATACCTTCCGCGAACATTCTCTCAAACTCGTGCAAGAAGCGCGTTACGGTCTCGTGATTTTCAGTGAAGACCTCGAAGACTGGCTGTATGACAACGACGCCTTTGTCGATGCAGTAATGGCTTTATTGCAGAGACAACGCAATACCAGTGTGCGGATTCTTGTGCGCGATACGCGCGCGCTACTGGAACGCGGACACCGTTTGCTGCGCGTATGCCATCGCGCTTCGGAAAAAGCGCAAATTCGCAAATTGCCTAGCATGCTATCGGAAAAATTTCCCAACTATCTGATCGTCGATGACAAAGGCCTGCTGTATCGCCAAGACCCGCAAGTGGTACAAGGTATCGGCTATCACGACTATCGCGCGCGCGTAAAACCGCTGTTGGAAGATTTCAAATTACTGTGGGCGCGCTCAACCACCGACCCCGATTTACGCCAGCACACACTGTAAACAAATAATCCCACCATCAATGCAATGGGAGGCGCAGAATGAAAAACGTAATGGCAACTCTGCTGCTATCGTTTTTATTGGCATGGACAGCCAATATCAGTCACGCAGAAACACAAATTTACGCCCTGCATCATCAACTGGCAGAATCCTTATTGCCCAGCATCCAAGATGTCTTGCAGGACAATGAAACGGCCAGTGCCTATAACAACAACCTCATCGTCAATGCTTCTGCCAGCAGTCAGCAAAAAGTTGTGCAGTTATTGCAAGCACTAGACACGCCATTGCGCAACTTGATGATCAGCGTTCGCAACAATAACGCCGGCCACAGCAACAGCAATTACACCGATGTCAGTGGCGGTATACGCACCGGTGAAGTGTATTTGGGTGCGGGCGGCCCCGTGTATCGACCACGCCATGGCAGTAACGGCAGCACAGTGATTGAAAGCAATGGCCTACGCGTAGAACACAATCGCTCAACAGGCCAAACTTCTTCGCAACAAGCGCAGAAATTGCGCGTCATTGAAGGTTCACCGGCGTGGATCAGCGCGGGACAAGACATCCCCTATCGCAGCTACGACCGCTGGGGTAATCCCATCACGGAATATCGCAATGCCGATCGCGGTTTTTATGTCACTGCCCGCATTATCGGCAATCGTGTGCAGCTGGAAATTTCTACCAGCAATGACAAACTCAGCGAGGATCCACGCAAAGCAAGGCGCGGAGTCATAGAAACCCAACAACTGCACTCCACGGTCAGCGGCAACATCGGTGAATGGATCAATCTCGGTGGTATTACCCTGCAAGACAACAACAGCAGCCACAGCTACACCGATCACAGCAATAGCGACAGCTACACCATCGGCGATATCGCTGTGCAAGTGCTACCCGTGGATTAACTGCGCACCATCCATGCAGCCCTCCTCTTATAATGCGCGCATGATCCCTTGATGCTGCCACGAGCAGCCCTGCTGAAACCATGACGCATTCCAGCTCTAGCCCACCATCAGCCAATGTTGATCCCGCAGAGATAGCCAAATTTGAAGCACTGGCCAGTCGCTGGTGGGATCCCACCAGCGAGTTCAAACCGCTGCACGACATCAATCCACTGCGTTGTAACTTCATCGACGAACGCGCTCCACTGGCCGGCAAAACCGTGGTGGACGTCGGTTGCGGCGGCGGTATTCTGTCGGAGGCCATGGCACAGCGCGGCGCACAAGTGACCGGTATCGACATGGGGCAAGCGCCGCTGTCGGTGGCGCGGATGCACGCACTGGAAAGCGGCGTGACAATCAATTATCGACAAATCCCTGTGGAGCAACTGGCTGCCGAGCAACCCGGGCAGTTTGACGTAGTGACCTGCTTGGAAATGCTGGAGCATGTACCGGATCCTGCGGCGATCATTCACGCTTGCGCTGCACTGGCCAAACCGGGCGGCCAGTTGTTTTTCTCCACCATCAATCGCAATCCCAAGGCTTATGCCTTTGCGATTGTCGGAGCCGAATACTTGCTTAAACTCCTACCCAAGGGCACGCACGAATACGGCAAATTTATCCGTCCTGCAGAGCTGGCCAGCTGGGTTCGCAACGCCGATCTTATTCTCGAAGAAATCACAGGAATGACATATAACCCATTGATAAAAAAGTACTCTCTGTCAAAAAACGATATCAGCGTCAACTATATGATTCACACGAGAAAACCCGAGTAACCCAATGAAACTAAAGGCAATTTTGTTTGATTTGGACGGCACACTGCTCGATACCGCACCGGACTTCATTTTCTGTGTCAATCAACTGCGTGAACGACTGGAAAAACCCCTACTGCCAGATACCATCATCCGCGCCCAAGTCTCAAATGGTGCTCGCGCACTGACGCGCCTGACCGGTGATCTTCCTGAAGGCGACCCCGCTATCGAGGCGCTGAACTGTGAATTGCTGGCTCTCTACCAAAACATTCTCGGGCAGCACAGCCGCCTGTTTTCTGGCATGAGCGAAAGCCTGCGCTGGATCACCGAAAGCGGCCTGAGCTGGGGTGTCATCACCAACAAACCCAGCCGCTTTACTCTGCCCTTAATGGAAGGGCTTCACTGGCCCTCACCACCCGCCGCCGTGATCTGTCCGGATCATGTCAGCCGCAGCAAACCCGATCCAGAACCCATGCTCTTGGCCTGTCGCCAGTGTGCATGTAAGCCGGAAGAGGCCATTTATTTTGGCGATCACGCTCGCGATATTGAAGCCGGTCGTGCCGCTGGTATGCTCACTGCTGCCTGTGAATGGGGTTATAT
>CAZZNL010000186.1:0-3988 GCA_964655625.1 uncultured Pseudomonadales bacterium | reverse complement strand
CAGATGCAGTCATGTAGTGGTCAAGTAAAACCGGACACGGGTTTAGGTTTTATGCAGCCTAAAGTTCCTAGGACATATTCCCTGAGGCATATCATATAAAGAAAAAGCCAGCGCGAGGCTGGCTTTTGTAAATTGGTGGCCAGAGACAGAATCGAACTGTCGACACAGGGATTTTCAGTCCCTTGCTCTACCGACTGAGCTATCTGGCCATTCGGGGACGCGTATTAGACTCGCTGGACGGTACGAGGTCAAGATAAACAGCGGTGTTGTGGCGCTTATTCTGCGGAGGGTGCGACATAGCCTTCGGCTTTGTCGTAATCATTACCGCTGAGAAACAGATCTCGCTGTTCAGCGAGATAGGTGCGCGCATTCATGTCCATCATGTTCAACTTCTTTTCGTTGATGAGCATGGTTTGGTGGGTCATCCACTCCTGCCAGGCCTGCTTGGATACGGCGTCAAACAGCTCTTTACCTTTGGGGCCGGGAAAGGGCTGTTTATCCAAACCTTCCATTTCTTTCTGGTATTTGCGACAAAAAACGGTGCGGGACACGGCGACAATCTCAAGATAATCTCAAATGGTGCGCGCAAATTTTAACACGCAGCCAGCTGTGTCAGCAGGCGCACTACCGGCGCGGGAACGCCCAGTGCACCCAGTTGAGAGGGGTGAACCCACTGCTCATTGGGCTGGGCAATACCGGCAGCCGGTTTGCCTGTAAGCAGCACGGGGGTGATGTCGAGATGGTAGTGACTGAAGCTGTGTCGCCAGCTGGGCCAAGTGTCGACGGGTTGTACGTTCTTGATATTGCGATGCAAGCAGTAGTCGACGGCGTTTTGCTCGAGGGAAATTTCCGGCAAACACCACAAGCCGCCCCACAAACCCGTGGTAGGGCGCTGCTGTAACAGCACTGCGCCTGCTGAATCGCGGATCATCAACATTTGCACGGAGCGCGTCGGCAATATTTTGCTCGGCTTGCGTCCCGGATACTGGGCCACAGTATTTTCTCGATACGCCACACATGCTTTTTGCAGAGGACAAAGTGTGCATTTCGGTTTGCTGCGCGTGCATACCGTTGCGCCGAGATCCATCATCGCCTGTGTGTAATCGCCACAGCGTTTGTGCGGTGTGTGTTGTTCTGCATAGTGCCAGAGCTTTTTAGCAACAGCGGATTCACCCGGCCAGCCGCTGATGGCGTGAAAGCGCGCCAGTACGCGTTTGACGTTGCCATCGAGTATCGCAGCAGGTTGTTGATAGGCGATAGAAATAATGGCCGCCGCTGTTGAGCGACCGATACCGGGTAGAGCGCTCAAGGCATCAATGCTATCGGGAAAAATTCCGCGATGTTCGGCGTGAAGTATTTGTGCTGCACGGTGTAAATTGCGCGCGCGTGAGTAGTAGCCCAATCCTGTCCACAGTGCCAATACATCATCAACGGGAGCGGTGGCCAAGCTGTGTACATCGGGAAATTGCGCGATGAATTTATTGAAATAGGGAATAACAGTGGCGACTTGCGTCTGCTGCAACATGATCTCCGACAGCCAGACGCGATACGGCGTGATATGTTGCTGCCACGGTAGATGTTTGCGTCCAGCGCGATCAAACCATGCGAGCACCGATCGGGAAAAATGAAAGGTGCTCGTCACGGAATCGTTGGAAAAAATGTGCGCGTACTATTTTGTGTTAAAACACGGTTAAGGTTTTACACCCAGTGCGGCCGCCAGTTCTGCTGCAGGCATGTAGCCGGGGAGCAACTCACCGTTCGGTGTAAACAGCGCCGGTGTGCCGTTTACGCCCAATTCATTGCCCAATTTGAATTGCGCTGCGATGGGGTTGTTGGCGCAAGTTTTTGTGGGCAGTGCCGAACCATTTTTCATTTGTGTCATGGCTTCTTGGCGATTGCTGGCGCACCAGACGGTAGCCAATTTGTCGGCAGATGGTGAAGGCACGCCGGCACGCGGATAGGCCAGATAGCGCACTTCGATGCCCATGGCATTCAGTGCGGGTACTTCTTTGTGCAGTTTGCGACAGAAGCCGCAGTCAATATCGGTGAACACGGTAACGTGAGCTTTTACAGGGCCCAGTGGTGAAAAGACCACCATGTCTTCTTTTTTCACTGCGGCCAGTTTTTGTGCGCGCATCGGGCGCATGCGTTCGTCAGCTAGATTGACAAAACGGTTGTTATCAACGCGATACATGGTGCCAGTGATAAGAAATTTGCCATCGGCAGACATATACACCGTGTCTTTGCCGCCGAGATCAACTTCAAACAATCCGGGAATTGACGACTCGCGCACTTCACCAATCGACAGGCCGGGTCTGGCTTTTTGGATGGCGGATTTGAGCAGCTCTGTCTGTGCGGCAGAAACCGGTGCACCAGCATGAGCGAGCGATGTCATCAGCGCGGCAGAAAACAGAAAGGGCAATAATTTTTTCATGAATCACCTTGGTCGATGGGGTGCGTGCACTATGTTCGGCAAGTTCACAGGAATCAAGTTCCCTGTGAATTACGCCTAACCTCTGGGGTGGTGTTTGGCATGCAAATCCTGCATGCGCGCCTGAGCAATATGAGTATAGATTTGCGTGGTGGACAAGTCACTGTGTCCGAGCAGTAGTTGTACCACCCGCAAGTCGGCACCGTGATTTAACAGATGCGTGGCAAATGCGTGACGCAATGTATGAGGCGACAACGGCGTGAGAATACCGGCCTGTGTCGCGTGATGCTTGATGCGATACCAGAAAGTCTGGCGCGTCATTGGCTGGCTGCGATTGCTGGGGAACAGAATTTCAGCCGGTTGGTTGTCCAGCGGTGTTGGGCGTGCCTCTAACATGTAGCGTTCCAGCCAGTGTGTCGCTTCTTGCCCTATGGGGACGAGCCGCTCTTTGTTGCCTTTGCCGGTGACGCGGATCACGCCTTGGCGCAGATTGATGCTGCCTACGGTGAGTCCAGTCAGTTCTGAAATACGCAACCCGCAGGCGTATAGCACTTCGAGCATGGCGCGGTCGCGCAGGTCGATAGGGTTGCTGACATCGGGCGCGTTGAGCAGTTTCTCCACTTCGCTTTCGGTTAGAAATTTGGGCAGTGATCGACCGAGCTTGGGGCTTTGGATGTCCAGTGTCGGGTCGCGCTCGATCAATTTTTCGCGCAGTAAAAAACGATAGAAGCCGCGCAGGCAGGACAGCAACCTAGCAGAAGAGCGCGCTGTTGAACCTGTAGTCAGTAGGTGAGCGAGATAGCGTTGGATGTCTGCGGCGGATGCGGTTGCTAGTGCACATCCGGACGCGTCGAGCCAGGCTGAAAACAAGGCGAGATCGCTGCGATAGGCCGCCAGGGTATGTTTGCTCAAGCCCTTTTCCAGCCATGCACTGTCGAGATAGGACTGGATGACAGGGTGTGTTGTTGGCGGTGCATTCATCAGAAAGTAGAAAGGCGACCGAAGTCGCCTTTGCAGAAGTGCCCGTGGTTCAGTTCAAGCGCTCTTTGATGCGAGCTGCTTTACCGCTGAGGTCACGCAAGTAATACAGTTTGGCCTGGCGAACAGCGCCGCGACGTTTCAGTTCGACACTGGCAATCAGTGGGCTGTGAGTTTGGAAAGTTCTTTCCACACCGACACCGTGTGAGATTTTGCGCACGGTAAATGCGGAGTGCAGACCGCGGTTGCGTTTGGCGATAACAACACCTTCAAAGGCCTGCAAACGCTCGCGGTTACCTTCTTTAACTTTTACGTTGACAATGACGGTATCGCCTTGTGAAAAAGCGGTCAGCTCGCGCGTGGTTTGTGCCGCTTCGATCTGCGCGATGATGTTGCTGTTGCTCATGTCTGTCTCCTGAAATCTCAACACAGGTTGAGTTGTTGCTGTTGGTTGAGTTGTTACTGTTAACTGTTGGTGCGAATCAGTTCTTGGGGTTCGAGCTGTTCAGTAGGGCTATCTCTTCTTTACTCAGTTGTCTTGCCTGTAATAAATCGGGTCTGCGCTCATTGTTGCGCTGC
>CAZZNL010000185.1:0-4037 GCA_964655625.1 uncultured Pseudomonadales bacterium | reverse complement strand
ACTGGGTGTATCGTCTCAAAGCACTGCGCCCACACTTACAGATCATCATTAATGGCGGTATCAAATCGCTAAATGAAACACAACAACACCTACAGCATGTCGATGGCGTGATGATCGGGCGCGAAGCTTGGCACAACACTTTTTTCCTGGCCGATGCAGATAGCCTGTTGTTTGACGATCATCACACGAAAGTAGACCGACTGACTGCCACACTCGCCTACGCTGATTACTGCGTACAACAGCAGCAACTCGGCGTTTCACTCAGCACATTAACGCGACACCTATTGGGCCTGTGGCACAACGTGCCAGGTTCACGCCGTTTTCGGCGTCATTTGAGCGAAAATGCGCATCGCGCCGGTGCAACCGCCAATGTCATTCACGAAGCTCTGGCTCTGGTTGCACATACATCGACAACAAAGGCATCAAGCGCGACGGAATAACCAACACTGGTGAATTTTTCCGCTGCGCTGGAAGTCAGGGTCCAGAGTTTGCGCCGTGATATTTTCTGCCTGCCAACCGTGATCAACAAACACAGCCTCATCCAGTTTGAAGCGCTGGTGGTTAGTGACAAAAATCAACTCACCCTGATCCGACAGTAAATCCAGAGCATAGCCGATCAATTTGACCTGATCGCGCTGCACATCCAGGGTTTCACGCATGCGCTTGGAATTGGAAAATGTCGGTGGATCCAAATAAATCAAATCAAACTGCTCGTCTGCATCTTCTAACCATTGCATGCAATCAGCAGTGAGCAATTGATGGCGGCGCGTATCAATCTTGTTGGCCGCAAAATTATGTCTGGCCCAATCGGTATAGGTGGCAGACATATCGATAGACAATGAACTGCGCGCCCCACTGCTGGCCGCGTACACCGTGGCACTGGCGGTATAGGAGAATAAATTAAGGAAACGCTTCCCGCTCGATTTTTCTGCCAACATCTGGCGCACAGGTCGCGTATCGAGAAACAAACCTGTATCAAGATAGCTGTGCATATCAACCCAGAAATAATGCCCATGCTCTTGCACACGAAAACGCTGCATGGATTCAGATACCTGCACGCTGCGCTGATGCTTGTCATACTGTTTGTCACCGCGCTGTCGTTCACGGCGTTTGCCATGGATACGAGACAAGGGCAAGCCCAACGCGGCGGATACTGCCAAACGCGTTTCCTCGCGGCGTCGGGCAGCCGCCACTTCATCAACGGTTTTTGGCGGGGCATATTCCTGCAAGTGCACATGCTGTTCTGCCGCATCGACATCCGTATAGACATCCACAGCAAAGGCATACTCTGGCATATCGGCATCGTATAAACGAAAACATGTCAGCGCTGACTGCTGCAGCCAGGCACGCAATTTTTGCTGGTTCTTTTGCAAGCGATTACACAGCATGCGCGCAGAATCAGACAAAGATTCCACAGCCACAACTGCTTCAGCAGTATTGCTCCGAGCATCAAAAGCCTTGAAATGATTGCGCTCATTCAACTCAAATAAATACAGCCGACAGGCAATCGCGCCATTATCAAAACGATAGGAACGGTGGCTACGCAAACCTATTGCCTGCGCCAAGAATTTTTCACTGGTGAGCACTGCCGCCTGCCAACCGTGCATCGCCGCCATTTTTTCTCCGAGCGCGGCATACAGTGCAGGCAGATCATCGGCATCACCCAAACGCTCACCATAGGGCGGATTGCAAATTAGCAGACCATTCTTACTGCGTGGTGGCATACTGTCATTGAGATGTTCGGCTTCCACTTGAATCACTTCAGCCAGACCCGCGCGATCGATATTGTCGCGCGCTTTCTTCACCACCGAAGTCAAAACATCACTACCCAACAGGCGCGGCAAACTAATCGCGCCCACGTTTAACAGACGACTTTTGGCTTCTTTCAGCAACGATTGCCACAGTGCTTCGTCATGCCATGGGCAGTGTTTAAACCCCCAATGCTCGCGATAAACACCTGGCGCAATGTGTGCGGCCATCAATGCCGCTTCGATGAGCAAAGTACCACTGCCACACATAGGATCAAACAAGGCTCCACCGGCAGCAGCAATTGCTGGCCAACCTGCGCGCAACAGCATTCCAGCTGCCACCGTTTCTTTCAGCGGCGCCTCACCTGCTTGTGTGCGATAACCACGCTTGTGCAAACTGCCATTGCCCAAATCGACAGCGATTTGTACGCGATCGCCCTGTTTCTCGTTGGACAACAACACCGCATTGAAACGAATATCTGGGTTATCTTTGACAATGTTAGGGCGAAGATCACCACGGCGCACACTGTCTACCAACGCATCTTTGACACGCATAGCACCAAACATACTGTTGCGAAAAGTATCCGACTCACCGATAAAATCGATACAAAATGTTTTCTCGACGGTCAACAATGATGCCCAGTCGTACTCGCGCAATGCATGATACATTTCATTGTCATCACCGGCTGGCACGGTGCAAACAGGCCACAACACCCGATTGGCAATGCGCGTACCCAACAGCACACGGTAAGCCACCTCAGGGCTGACGGCAAAGCTGACAATACGATCACCGGCCACCACATCCTGTGCAAGCAAAGCTTCTAACTCTGCGGCCAATAACGGTTCCTGGGCGCGCGCGCAGGTAGCAATGAACTGCAACGGCTTCACTATTTCACCGCCAGTGTCGCCAATGCCTGCGCACATTCATGCACCAAAGCAGGGCCTCGATAAATCAGCCCAGAATACAGCTGCACCAATGTTGCACCGCTGGCAACTTTTTCCTGCGCTTGCGTTGCAGTTTCTATCCCGCCCACACCGATCAATGGCACCTTGCCATCCAATTGCTGCGATAAGCGCTGCAACACTTGCGTTGACTTTGCAAACACAGGTGCTCCACTCAAACCACCGGCTTCATTAGCCAATGCCGTACCTTGCAGTGCTGTTTTATCAATCGTGGTGTTAGTGGCGATCACACCATCAATGTGCAGTTGCAGAAAAGTTTTGGCGATATCATCAATATCGCTCTCTGCCAAATCCGGTGCAATTTTTACCAACAGCGGTTTGTATTTTCCATGTTGCGATTGCAGCTGCGCTTGGCGATTTTTTAAACCCTCCAATAAACGCTTGAGCGGTTCGCCAAACTGCAAATCACGCAGCCCCGGCGTATTGGGCGAAGACAAATTCACCGTGATGTAATCACAATCGGCGTAGACGGCATCCAGACACAACAAATAATCATCCAGCGCATTTTCAACCGGTGTCACAGCGTTTTTACCAATATTGACCCCTAGCACTCCACTGTAAGTGCGACGACGGATATTGGTCAGCAAATGCTCTACACCCAAATTATTAAAACCCATACGATTGACGATGCCGCGCTGCGGCACTGCACGAAACAAACGCGGCTGCGGATTGCCCGGTTGTGGTCGCGGCGTCACCGTGCCCACTTCAACAAAACCAAAACCCAATGCTCCCAAGGCATCGATATAGTCGGCATTTTTATCCAAGCCTGCAGCCAGCCCCACACGGTTGGGAAAGTGCAGACCAAAAACAGAGACAGGATCACTGACGGGCTTTCCCGCCAATAACGGCAACACCCCCCAGTGCAACGCCTTATTCAAGGCATCTAAGGTGAGGTGATGCGTTTTTTCCGCATCCAAAGAAAATAACAGCGGGCGCAATACGCCATACAACACAGAAGTCAGCATAGTAATCAGCTTTCCTGATCTACTCTTATACGCTCTACCCACAACAAGGTGGCGCCACACACAGCTGCCGGCATCACCAAGAGATTGAGCAACGGCACCATATTAGCCAGCATCACCAAGGCACCAAAACTAAAACAAGGCCAGCGATGAGAAGACACGGCTGCACGCACTTGCGGAAAGCTTTGCTGATGGTTATCCATCGGGTAATCACAGTACTCCAGTGCCGTCATCCAGGCTGAAAAACAAAACCAGCACAACGGCGCGATGACATTTAATCCTGGAATAAACGTCAGCACTAACAACACAATCAACCATTTGAGCTGAAAGCCCAACTTGTGCAATTCCTTCATAAAAATGCGCG
>CAZZNL010000184.1:0-4062 GCA_964655625.1 uncultured Pseudomonadales bacterium | reverse complement strand
GGGCAATGTGAACTGGGACTAATTAATCAACATACTGATTGGTTCGCTGCCCCGCATAAACATAGGCAGCCATTTACCCACAGCAGAACCAGAAAAAGTGCTGCGCCCAACACTCGCCACCATCATGGTACTGGTCGGTGCAAAACTGGTATTGGCATAAGCTGCGTTTTCATCATGCAGTGATACGTTGTGGTCAGAAAATTGTGTGGTGATAAGATGTCATCACACAATTTGGGAGAACACAGTCAATGACATCTCTACTCACACAACTGCGCGCCGTTTCACAAGTGGTTGCAGACACTGGTGATATTGAAGCCATTGCTCGCTGGCAACCACTTGATGCAACCACCAATCCTTCGCTGTTACTTAAAGCGGCAACGCTAGACAGTTATCAACCACTGGTCACAGACAGTGTGGCTTGGGCCAAGAAAAAAACTGCACACGCTGAGCAGGCTGCCACTCTCGCCAGCATCATGCTCGCCGTCAAAGCTGGCTGCGAAATCAGCAAACACATTCGCGGCCGCGTTTCGACGGAAGTGGACGCCAGACTATCTTTCGATGCGACCGCCATGATCGAACGCGCACGTCTATTGATTAACCTGTACGAACAACACGGTGTACCGCGCGAACGTATTCTGATCAAATTGTCTTCCACTTGGGAAGGTATACAGGCTGCGCGCGTACTGGAACAAGACAATATCCAGTGCAATATGACGCTGCTGTTTTCTTTTGCTCAGGCACAAGCCAGTGCCGAAGCTGGTGCTTTTCTCATTTCACCATTTGTCGGGCGCGTTCTCGATTGGCACATCAAAAACACAGATACCAAACAGTTTTCTCCAGCAGAAGAACCTGGCGTGCAACTGGTGCAACATATTTACCACTACTACAAAACGCACGATATCCCCACTGTGGTAATGGCTGCCAGTTTTCGCAACAGCGGTGAAATTCTGGCATTGGCCGGCTGCGATAGACTCACGATCAGCCCAGCTTTACTGGATGAATTAAACAGCGCAGAAGGAAAGCTGGAGCGACAGTTGACGCCAGAAAAAACCGAGCAACCCAAGCAGAAAACCATGGATGAAAAAACATTCCGCTGGGAACTCAATCAAGATGCCATGGCCAGTGAAAAACTGGCCGAAGGCATTCGCATTTTCACAGTAGATCAGCTCAAGCTGGAGGCACTGCTACTGAAAAGACTGTAATACAAAAAAGCCCGTCATTCGGGTGAATGGCGGGCTTTTTTACTGCGGGCATCCATCTTCAAAATGGAATATCGTCGTCGTCAAACTGTTGATCATAATTAGCAGGCGCTGCTTGCGGCGCTGGCTGGCGTGCTGCACTGCGCTGACCACCTTGGTTTTGCTGCGGGCGCGACTCTCCGCCAAAACCACCGCCTTCATTACTGCCGCGACCATCCAGCATCTGCATTTCGTTAGCCACAATTTCAGTGGTATAGCGATCTTGACCGCTTTGATCCTGCCATTTGCGCGTGCGCAGCGAGCCTTCGATGTAAACCTTGCTGCCCTTTTTCAGATAATCGCCAGCGATCTCACCTAAACGACCAAAAAACACCACGCGGTGCCATTCGGTGCGCTCCTGGTTTTCACCTGTCTGTTTGTCTTTCCAAGTTTCACTGGTAGCGAGGGTGATGTTGGTAATGGCACCACCTCCTGCTGTCACTCGGGTTTCCGGATCCTTGCCGATATTGCCGATCAAAATAACCTTGTTGACGCCTCTGGCCATAACACTTCCCCTTCTCTATCTCTCTACGTTAATGAATACCGCCTGCCCAACACTGGCAAGTGGCGCCTGCGCACTATACTGGATATTCAATCAGTATTACAAATGTGGACACCCCTATTCATAGTGCGACCATAACCGCAAAATTTTCACTACGCGCTCTTCCTGCAAAACCTGATACACAAGACGATGCTGGATGTTGATGCGCCGAGAACATGCACCAGCAAGATCTCCAACCAGTTTTTCATACGGCGGTGGATTCTGAAACGGATTCTCTGCGACAACGCCAAGCAAGACCTTGGCTTTTTCTTTCAAACCTGCTGCCGCCAATTTTTCTGCATCCTTCTGAGCCTGCTTGGTATAAACAAGCTGCCAACTCACCAGTCCAATTCCTTGGCACAATGCTCAACCGGCTCGGCCATACCCTGCTTGATGGACTCACGCATGCCGGGAACTGACAGGAGGTAGAGAGTTTCCTGAATGGCTTCCCAATCTTCTGCCGACACCAACACAGCGTTGGTACGTTTACCTGAAATAACAATAGGTTGATGCGACTCAGCCGCCTGATCCATGAGCCTGTACAGATTTGAGCGCGCTTCACTGGCTGTAAGAGTATTCATAGTAGCCTCCCCCGATCCACCCACATCGTACGCCTATTCGTACGTCATGTGAAGTTCAACTGGGGCGAGATCAATCCGGCGCACGCAACCGATTTAATGCCACGTGATCCAGCACGGCGTCATCCACTTTCAAGTAAGCCATCGCCTCTTCCGGCACGACCAATACCTGCGCCACGCCGGGCATGGTTTGCAGCTGCTCACGCACGGCATCGGCATCGCCTTGAAAGCGCAACATGATGTTTAGCAAGTACTGTGGCGGCTGCATCGTGGCAGCCAACCAGCACCAACCCGCCACGGGCAATGCCAATATCCAGAATAACCAACGCGGCTCGCCCAAGTGCAGCATCACACCACCCAAGGCACCACCCACAAACGTGCCTAAAAATTGGCTGGTGGAATACACCCCCATCGCCGTGCCTTTCCCACCGGCAAAAGCCTGTTTGCTGATCAGCGAAGGCAACTGCGCCTCGAGCAGATTGAAAGCAAAGAAGAACAAAAATAACCCAACCAACAAACCGGAATTAAAGCGATACACCACGCCAAGAAACAGCAGCGCAAATACCAGCACAGAAACCGCCAGCACAAACACTTCTTTCACCAAGCGTTTTTTTTCAGCGATGACCATCAACGGAATCATTGCCACAAACGAACCGCCCAACACGGGCAAATACACTTCCCAGTGGTGACTGCGATCAAGACCCAACTGGTTTTCCAGCAGATGTGGCACCACCACAAAAGAAGCCATTAACGCCATGTGCAAGCAAAAAATGCCGCTGTTCAAACGCAGCAATTGCGGATCGCACAATACGCGCCACAGCAAGGACGGCACAGGCAAAGTGTCGCGGTGCGGTGAGTGCAGTGTTTCTGCAGGCGGTTCCGGCAAGACAAAAAACACCAAGGCCAAGCCGCCAACGCCCAACGCCGCTGTCACCCAAAACAAACCTGACAGCCCACCCGCCTGCGCCAATACCGGGCCGAGCAACATCGATACTGCAAAAGACACACCGATGGATGCACCAATCGTTGCCATCGCCTTGGTGCGATGCTGTTCAGAGGTAAGATCCGACACCATCGCCATTAACGTGCCTGAAATAGCACCCGCGCCCTGCAAACCGCGACCAATAATCAACCCGTAAACGGATGTTGATAACGCGGCGACCACACTGCCCACAATAAAAGCCAGCAGACCACCAATAATGACACTGCGACGACCGATACGATCCGATAGCACACCCAAAGGCATTTGCAGTACGGCCTGCGTCGCGCCGTACATGCCCATGGCGATACCGATTAATACAGGCGTACTCGCTTGGTATTGCGCACCGTACAACGACATGACGGGCAGCACCAAAAACAGCCCCAACATGCGCAACGCGTAAAGTAGTGACAGCGTGCTGACGGCACGCTTTTCCTGTTGCAGATTGACTGGCACTGCGACACTCCGGAACAACAGAATGAGGATCAAAAAAGCGCGCGCATTCTAGCAGGCGCACTGTACCGGAATGTGAAATGTCGGCAGTTATTTCTGTATCGACAGATGATCCGTGGAGGGTGCAGGCGGCGCGGGGGGCGGCTTGATCTGTCCCAGATCGCCACCGGGAGCCGCCAGATTCATGCTACTGGTATCGACATTAGCAGGAACAAACTCGCGTCTTTCCTCTGGAAGCAATACATCAGCGCACACTTCGTACAACACCAAGGC
>CAZZNL010000183.1:0-4072 GCA_964655625.1 uncultured Pseudomonadales bacterium | reverse complement strand
CCGCAATACCGGCTCCAGTTCATCGTGATGCAAATCCACTGTCGGATAGGCCACACTCGCTCGCCCGCGTTTGCGACGGATAAAATCATCCACCATGCCGGACTCCAAGGGGCCGGGGCGAAACAAGGCCACCAGAGCCACCAAATCCTCAAAACAATCCGGCTGCAGTTTGGAAATCAAATCCTTCATGCCACTGGATTCCAACTGGAATACCGCTGTGGTTTTAGCCGCCTGCAACATGGTGTAAGTCGGCATATCGTCCAAGGGTATATCTGCAATATCGATCGCAGGTTCACTTTTTTCTGCACGACGCCGATTAATGATAGCCAACGCCCAGTCGATAATCGTCAGGGTACGCAAACCCAGAAAATCAAACTTGACCAATCCGGCTTCTTCGACATCATTTTTATCAAACTGCGTAACGAGGCCGCTACCGGATTCATCGCAATACAAAGGTGAGAAATCAATCAACTGTGTCGGTGCAATCACCACGCCGCCCGCGTGTTTACCGACATTGCGCGTAATGCCCTCCAACTGCAAAGCCATATCCCATATTTCTTTTGCATCAGCGTCTTGACGCAAAAACTCGCGCAACGCCTCTTCTTTTTCGTAGGCATCCTCTAAGGTAATGCCCACTTCAAAAGGGATCATTTTTGATAATTTATCTGCCAAGCCGTAAGGCTTTCCCTGTACGCGCGCCACATCGCGCACCACCGCTTTTGCCGCCATGGTGCCGAAAGTAATGATCTGCGATACCGCATTGCGACCGTAAGTATCTGCCACATAACTGATAACGCGATCGCGCCCTTCCATACAGAAGTCGATATCGAAATCGGGCATCGATACCCGCTCTGGATTGAGAAAGCGCTCGAACAGCAAATCGTAGGCTAACGGATCCAAATCGGTAATTTTCAGCGCATACGCCACCAGAGAACCAGCGCCAGAGCCGCGTCCAGGCCCCACAGGAATCCCGTTATTTTTTGCCCACTGAATAAAGTCCATGACCACCAAAAAGTAGCCGGGAAACTGCATCTGGTTGATGACAGACAACTCAAACTGCAAACGATCTTCGTAGACTTTTCGACGCGAACCATCGGGATCACTACCCGGTGGCAACAATTTTTGCAGGCGCTCTGCCAAACCTTCTTGTGATACTTTTTCAAAAAACTGCTCAATCGTCATGCCATCCGGAACAGGATAGTTGGGCAAACAGGGCTTACCCAACTGCAAAATCACATTACAACGCTTGGCAATCTCTACAGTATTTGCCAACGCCTGCGGCAAATCACTGAACAACTCCAGCATCTCTTGTTCGGATTTCAGGTACTGCTCTTCGCTGTAGCGGCGCTCGCGACGCGGATCATCCAGCGTGCGGCTATCATTGATACAAACACGCACCTCGTGAGCATCAAAATCTTCACGCGCAATGAAGCGCACATCGTTGGTCGCCACCAGCGGGCACGATGCTGCGGCGGCCAGCGCGACAGCGGCATGCAGGTATTCCTCATCACCCACCCTGCCCGTGCGCTGCACCTCCAGGTAAAACCGCTCTGGAAAATCTGCCTGCCAGGCTTGCAGCAAAGCCTGCGCTTCCTCTTGGTGTCCGGCCAACAGTGCTCGCCCCACATCGCCGTAGCTGCCACCAGACAGCACAATCAGCCCATCACTCAATTCGCGCAGCCATGCGCGCTGCACCACTGGGCGACCCTGACTCTGACCATCCAAATAGGCGCGGGAAATCAGCTGCGTGAGGTGACGATAGCCCACATTGTTTTGCGCCAATACCGTCACCATAGCCAGCGAGGCGGGATTGTCCGCATCGCCCAACCATAGATCGCTGCCGACAATCAGCTTGATCCCTTTGCCTTGCAGCGCCTTATAGCATTTGATCAGCCCGTAGAAGTTACACAAATCCGTGATCGCAACAGCCGGCATATCCAGTGCCTGCAAACGATCAGCCAATGCATCCATGGTGACCAAGCCATCAACCAGAGAGTATTCCGTGTGCAATCGCAAGTGGATAAATGTCGGTGTTGTCACAGTTTTCACCTGCATGAACCTTTGTCCGTATACCTCAGACTGACCGACAGCATTATACTCGGCAGGCGATAGCATCAGCACAGGAAGATGGAAAGATCATGTCTAATGCCCTACCGAATAAACTACAAAAAATCTTCGAGCAAACCGTAGCGCTGGTTTTGCCCTCCGCCATCAAAGCCGGCGGCCCTGTATTGGTCAATCTTAAAAAAACTGAAGGTGAACCCGTACAAGATAAACGCGGGATTTTTATCCAGCAATTCAAAAAAGGCATGGCTGAAATTTTTGCGCAAGCCGCAAAAAAAACCAACGCAGCCGAAGCAGACACAACCGCCACCAAAAGAGCCGGTACCCGCGAAGAAATGGAAGAACGCATCAGCAAATACTCGCTGATGGACAAAGAGCTATTAGAAGCTCAAATCATGATTGATCGGCTGTGCAACACCCTACAAGCCGAACACCAGTTTGAACTGGACTGCCTAGGCATGCGCCTTGAGCGCTTGGCAGGCATCACCATCGAACGCAGCAACATCCCGCTGGCTGCACGTCAATTGACAACCGTTTTTCACCAAAGCTGCGAGGCACTGCAACCCTCCAAATTCTCCAGCGATGCTGCCATGACCAACTGGGGCAAAGCATTAAGCGAAGCCTATGCCTTATGGCTCAAACAGCTCAATCAAATCTTAATCAAACAACATGTGCTGCCCAGACTGGACATGGACGACGTTCACCGCCGTTACGAAAAGAAAAATCAGGAAAAAGCACGCGAGATGCGCAAAAACCTGATTGCTGACGTGACTGGAAAATCCGGCGATGACACTGCCGCGATCAGTGACGAAGAACTGATAAACAGCCTTCGCTCTCTGGTTGCCAACGCGGTGACGCAACAACCAGAACTCGGAAAGCACATTGTCAGCGGATCGAGCACGGGCGCACCAGCAACACGAGAGGACATCTTCGAAGCACTGGGACAAATTACTGATACCGCACAAATCAATGCAGAAACAGGATATCGAGACCTACCCGCCAACACCATGACTTTGGCGGAAAAAATTGCTGCGCAGACAGATATGCAATCGCGCACACTGGATGCACAAACGCAAAACGCCATTTCTTTGTTGTCGATGACCTTCGACAAACTGCAACAAGAAGAGCAGATTGCCGAACCGATCAAGCCATTGATCAATGATCTACAAGTCCCCATCCTGAAAATGGCAATGCAAGATCAGCATTTCTTTTCCAATCCAGACAACCCTGCCCAGGAAATGCTCAATGAACTCGCCAAAGCTGGAACACGCTGGACGCCAAAACCCAACATCAGCAAAGACCCTTTTTATAAAAAGATCTCATCTATCGTCGATGACATCAGCAACAACAGCGAAACCGAAGAAGACAGCGAGGCTTTTTTTGGCGAGAAATTGATCACACTGAAAGACTTTCTGGAACGCGAAGAGCGCCGCTCCGCACTGCTCGAAGAACGCATCATTCAAGCAGAATCCGTCAAAGCGCGTACCGACGCTGCACGCGACACTGCCAGCAGAATCGTGCGCAAGAAAATCTTCCGCCACAATGACGAGCCAGCCACAGCAACTATCTTGCAAGACTACTGGACAGAAGTTCTATTTTTCTACAGCAACCGCGATGATGACTACCTCTCTGACGAACAACAACAAGCTCGAAAACTCATTGATGATCTGTTGATATTTACACCCGACAATCTTGATAAAGATATTGCTGCCATACAGGAACAGCTAGTTTGGCATGTGCATCACATGGGTCTACAAATCGACGAGCAGGAGCACACCCTACAAGTCATACACCAGGAAATGGAAGGCAGGCGTCAGACTATTCGCAATGAAATGGCCAACGCCGCACAAGAGCGAGCCGCAGCAGAGGCAAAAGAACAAGCAGCCGCTCAAGCTGCCGCCGCACTCAAAGCGGCCGTCGATCAGGCCTTGGAACGAGGCGGCGACACAACACCTGCAGCATCCGTTGCCACCACGCCTGATCCTGCGCCAGCTGTCACCATCAACAC
>CAZZNL010000182.1:564-4132 GCA_964655625.1 uncultured Pseudomonadales bacterium | reverse complement strand
TCAACACCGCTGAAAATTTTGGTGGCTGAAGATACACCGACCAGCCAGCTAATCATTGAAGAAATGATTATTGCCTTACACCACCAAGCTGTTCTCTGCCACAACGGCAAACATGCCTATGAAACTTTCGTCAGACACCATCATCAACATCAACCTTTTGATGTCATCATCATGGATTGTGAAATGCCGCTGCAGGACGGCTTTGAAACCACCTCACAAATTCGCCAATATGAAGCCGCACACCATGTACGCCGCGTGCCAATTATTGCGCTCTCTGCACACACAGAAACCACTTATCGCCAGCGCAGCGAACTCACCGGCATGGACGCATACCTGAGCAAACCCATCACTACCGCCGTGCTACAACAGTGCTTGGCAGACATCCGAAGAAAATCACTATGAACCGGCATTGCTTACCACAACAGCTCTTCGCCTGCTTACTGAGTGCACTTTTGCTGCTGTTTGCTATTCCTGCGCAGTCTGCTGACGCACCTTGCCCTGCCATCACTTTTACCGCCGATACAGAGGCACTACTCCCTATACACACCGCAGAAACCGACACTACAAAAGCCAATCTTATTCAGGGATCTGACAAACCCTATGGCTATCAAGGCAAAAGCTGTTTCACTCTGCACAATGCCAGCGACACCGATCAAACCGTCAGTATTCGCATGGAAAATCCCAGAATTCGCCATGCGGAATTGAGCACAACACGCCAAGGAAAAGTACTGCCCCTTGTTATCGCCGGCACCGACTACCCATTAAAATCCTGGAAAACGTTTGGCGCAGAAGTGGTTTTCACCATCCACCTCCCCGCACAAACCACCGAAAGTTTCACGCTGACTGTGGGCGGCATTTTTGCTTATAACAGCCACATACGCATCGCTACTGACAACCAAACGCTAGACACTCTCATCAAACAACAAATGTTCAGCGGTGTATTAGTAGGATTTATTTTTGCTCTCATTATCTATGCCTGTTTGCTGTGGATTTTTACCAAGGACAGCGCTTACTTTTTTCTCATTGGATCCACAGGCAGCGTCACCCTGTTACAAGTCAGCGACATGGGCATGCTCTATCCGTTGTGGCCGGATGCCGTCTACTGGAACAACATCTGCAGTGGCGCATTTACTGCTTTCAGCACGTTCTGCGGTATCGGCCTCGCTAGAAATTACCTGACCCTGAAAGATAACACCCCAAAAATGGATCGCTTTTTACAGCTTTATTCCTGGTACCTCACGCTTATCGCCTTTCCGTCAATCACACTTGAGAATGACCATCTGTTCAACATGCTGTACGCGCTGCCTACCGTTGTTTTGGCGCTACCGGCGTTAATACTGGTCAGCATTCTGAGAATACGTCAACAATACTCGCCAGCAAAACTGTACTTGCTAGCGCTCATGGCCCCCATTTTTGCAGGTATGGTAATTTTCTTGATGTATTTGGGCGTGCTGCCCACTTCGCAATTGACACGCGCCATGCCACTGCTGGGCACTCTGATACAACTCATCCTGTTTGGCTACGCGTTAGGTGAGCGTATCAACTGGATCAAACTACAAAAAAACACCAAGGCCGAATCCACGCTGTACGCCAATACCGCATCAGAAACCAAAAAGAAATTTCTCTCGCATATTTCCCACGAACTGAGAACCCCCTTGGTTGGCATTATTGGCCTCACCGAAGTCGCCAGGAAAAATCCGCTCTACGATGACAATAAACCCTTGATTGACGGCATGAATGCCTCTGCGGAAAAGCTGCTATCGGCCACCAATACACTGCTGGATCACGCCAGGATCGATGCTGGAAAATGGAACACAACACGCAGTCATTTTTCACTTGAATCACTCATAGAGGGCATTACTTACAAACAGACTCCCGCTGCGCAAAAAAACAATGTCACCATCGGCTACCAAATAGATAAGCGAGTTCCCAGCAATATTCTCGGCGACAAACTGACCACCGAAAAAATTATTGAATGTCTGCTCGATTACTCCATCAGCAGCGTGAGCAACGGTTATATTTTGATCAAAGCTGAACCTGTTTTTTCATACGACCACTACACCATTCGCATCGACATTATCGATACCGGCAACGGCATTACTGCCGACTTTGGTGCGCGCATGTTCGACATCTTTGAGCTGCCAGACAACTCCACCACACGTCAGCAGTACGGTATGGGGCTGGGCATTGCACTCAGCAAAAAACTCTGCGACTTAGTGGGCGGCGATATTGGTTACGAATCCGATCCACAATACGGCACGGTTTTCTGGTTTACCGTTCCCTGCGAACCTGTGCTCGACAATTCACAAACTGTGCCGCCCTCTCCTGCCACGCCTACCACACCAACAGCTGCACCCGACAACAACGCCGCCACCAACACCATTCTCGCCGCCGAAGACGACGAAGCACTGCAACTGGTGATGGCCTCACAACTGGAACAACTCCAGCAGCCTTATCGCCTGTTCAGCAACGGCAAACCGTTAGTGGAGGAATACAAGAAAAATCCTCAGGCCGTCAGCCTGATCTTGCTCGACTGGAATATGCCTATCTGCAACGCCAGCCAAGCCATTGCACAAATTCGCAGCCACGAACAAGCTCTCCACCTGAAACCTGTCACCATCGCCGTACTCAGCGCCTACGATAAAAACAGCGCTGCCGAACTGGAGATTCCAGCCGGTATACTATTCATCCCCAAACCTGTCACCTTGGCCGCCCTGCAGCAGTTAATACCCACAACAACCAACGTATGAAGCATTATTTTCACAGCCTTCAAGGCCTGCGCGGCGTTGCCGTGTTGTTGGTTGTGTTTTATCACCTCACAGGCATACAAATTCGTTCTGGCACAGCGCTGCCACTGCCAGAACTCTTGACTATCGGCGCAGTCGGCGTTGATATTTTTTTCCTCATCAGCGGCTTTCTGATGATGTCGA
The DNA here is from genome assembly GCA_964655625.1 of uncultured Pseudomonadales bacterium. Taxonomy (GTDB): domain Bacteria; phylum Pseudomonadota; class Gammaproteobacteria; order Pseudomonadales; family UBA7239; genus UBA7239. Next base: position 1,202 of record CAZZNL010000182.1, on the reverse strand, counting down.
TTGCGCGCGAATCCGAGCACAACGCAGCCAGCGTGCGCCGATTTGTCGCACACCGCGTGATTCGTATTTACCCTCTGTATTGGCTGGCGAGCATTCCCATCACCTTGCTCTTGTTCTTCACCAGTGCCGAAACACTGGCGCGGTTAAACCTCAACCCTGATGCAGCGCGCAGCATGCCCGATCTGCCGCTGTATTTACTGAAGGCCATGCTATTGCTGCCACAAGTTAATTTGCCGCCATTGATGGTCAGCTGGACATTGATTCACGAAGTATTTTTCTATGCCGTATTCAGCGTGCTGATGTTACTACCGCAACGCCGACTCAATATATTGCTCGGCTTATGGGCAGTCACCACCTTGGCATTTTGGCACAATCTACAACCCAGCCAATACCAACCCGTCAGCTATTTACTGTGCAATCCACTGACACTGGAGTTCATCACGGGCTGCTTTCTAGCGCAGGTTTTGACACAGCGCCATATCCCGCACGCACAACGCATACAGATTTTGGGCTGGCTGTGCTTGATCGGCAGCTGGCTGCTGTGGACCAGTCAACACGATTATGAATTTCCGATAGCCGATCAACGCGTTCTGTTCTTTTTGCTGCCCTGTACGCTGATCATGATCGGCGCACTCGGT
>CAZZNL010000182.1:0-554 GCA_964655625.1 uncultured Pseudomonadales bacterium | reverse complement strand
GTGCCGAACAAAATCCTGACGCTTGGCTGAAACATCCCGCACTGCGACAGGTGGGTGATGCTTCCTATTCCATCTACCTCACGCACATTATTTTTCTATCCATCGGCAGAAAAATATGGCAAATGGGAAACATACCGGATTCCTTGCTCAGCAACATATTGTTCTGGCCTGCCCTGCTGGTCGTCACGCTGATGGGTGGCATGCTGTGCTATCACTGCATTGAAAAACCGATGTTGCGCGGCTGCAAACAACTGCTGAAAGTATAAGTTTTACGCTTAACGCCGTCGCGCTGGCGGTCGCCCGTTGTGATGACCATGGCCGCCGCCGTGTCGGTTACCCGCCATTGCGTTGCGCCGCTCACGGCGGCTGTCACGCTCTGCCTTATCCGCCAGATGCAGCAAGTCTTCCGGCAATTTTTTCAGCAGCGCCACCGGTGCTAACTCACACTGCAACTTCTGACCCAATAGCGATTCAATCGCCGGCAACAGAAAGCTGTCGTCCTCACTGGCAAAACTGATCGAAATACCTTTGGCACCGGCGCGCCCGGTGCGACC
>CAZZNL010000181.1:0-4154 GCA_964655625.1 uncultured Pseudomonadales bacterium | reverse complement strand
CATGTCTGCTTGCACGAGTTGTCATCAATTTTATCGATGCGATAAGTATACTTTGCTTCACCTAATGGTTTGGCTGGCTTGCTGCCGTTGTGCAGGCGGATCACAAAGCCACGCCCTTCATTCCACTCGACAACCGTTTCATCCAAAGCCTGTTGTGGGCCCGACACACGGCGGCTGGCACCTACGCCTTCTTTCTGCGCAGTGGTGATCGTGCACTTGGTGATGTTCGGCACATAGTTGTGCGCCAGCGATAAGTCTTTCAATTTTTCCCAAGCTTGTTCAGCGGGAATTTTTGCCGTGGCGTTGTAAACAGCGATATGACCCATGTGCGGTTTTCCTATTGGTGGATACAGTTCAGAATGCAGATTCTACCCCATTGCGAGGCACGCTCATGACACTCACCATCGGCTGGATTGGACTCGGCACCATGGGCGGCCCTATGGCTGGGCATCTCGTACAAGCTGGCTACAAAGTGCAGGCATACAACCGCAACGCCGAACGCGCAGCACTTTGGCAGCAGCAACACGGACAAACTTGCGTCACTTCGATTGCTGAAGCCGTTAACGGCGCAGATATCGTGTTCTCCTGCGTCGGCAATGACGATGATTTACGCGAAGTGACAAGCATTACTTTCCCGTATATGCAACCGAAAGCGATTTGGGTGGATCACAGCACCACATGGTTTGATCATGCCGTGCGCCACATGGCGCGCCCAGGCACCGATACTGAGCGACGGCGGGCTGCCCAGCGCGGACGGCAAGGCGCTGGCATCAGTGATGTAGAGGCCGGGAATATCATGCACTTCGCCCGCATGATTGACGACAGAATCATGGAGCGTGCGGCCCACACGCGCCCCGCCCAAAGGGTGCACCGTGGTCGGCGTGGCGGGTGCGCGCGGGCGCCGACCTGTCGCTTCGGCTATGGCGTGAAAGTGCTGGTCAATGCGCTGAAAAACCGCGCTCTGTTGGCTCGAATAGCGAATCCGCAAACGCCCGTTTTCCAGCGTGATCGTACCGTCGGCGTTGTCCATGCCCATCGCGGCAATGAACTGGTCGCGCCGCAAACGCTGCTTCAGTTTTTCGGGCAGAGGCATGGCATCCAGGCCGGAGATACCCGCCTGCATGAACAGCGGCTCCTGTGCATCGTCACGGTGATGAAACAGGCGCTGATAAACGCCGATAGCGGGGTAATCCGCCTGCGGGGTGTTGATCGGCCAGTACGCCATCACATCGGCATTGGTGCTGAAGCCCATGCCCAGCGCGGGCAGGCCGCGCAATGCGCCGTCTGCACGGCTGCGCAACAACAGTGCCACAGTATTGATGGCACCTGCCGCGACGATCACGCGCGGCGCTTCGATTTGCCGCGTGCGCCCCTGATCGTGATCGCGCACTGTGACTTCAAACCGCTGTTGCTCGCACTGGCGAATTTGCAGCGCCTCGTGATTGGCGAGGACTCGCAAGCCCTGCTGCATGGCAGGTATCACACAGACCGCATCCAGCGCTATCTTGTTGCCAGAAACCGAACCAAAAGAACCTTCGCGGGAAAAATCGGTATCGGGTCGATAACCCCAGGTCGGCTCCTGCTCGCGGTCGAGCGCTACAAAACCCGGGACGGCATCCATACGATTGGGCTGACTACTGGCCTCTGGTGCTGGGCGGGATGACAACTGCTGGCGCACAGCCTGGTAGTGTGGCGTCAGCGTCTCGCTGTCCAGATGGTCGGCCACGCCGTCCCAGTAATCGCGGCGCAGCGGCAGCGCGTGCAGACCACCATAGGCGTGACTGGTGCCACCGACACCGCTGGCACAGGCAACATTGACCCCTTCGCCAAAAAACATTTCCATCAGGCCGTGGCGGTGCAGCGGCAAACCTTGGCGCGGCAACCAGCGGTGGTGAATGCGGCGGGCGATATGCGTTGGAAAGCGCCAGCCCTGCGGCCAGGCGGCGCGGTCGGGGATGGCGGCTTCGCGCACGGCAGGCGTGTCGCGCCAGGGGCCGCGCTCCAGCAGAATGACCTTGGCTCCCGCCCGCACCAGCTCCAGCGCGGGAATGGCACCACCAAAACCGCTGCCGATAATCAGTACATCGCAGGTTTCAGTCATGACTGGCAGTACGGCTGGCTGACAAACCGCGATATAGCCACAAGCAAGCGGCCGCGAGCAGGCCGTACAGCACAGCGATGATCCAGCCTGCCCAGGGCAGTGAATGCCACCAGCCATGCAGCAGCAGTGCCAGCACGGCAGCCGTCTTGTAAACCCCGACCAGCAGTAACAGGCTGGCGTGGCGTTGCGGGTCACGGCGCGCCAGCCAACTGGTGAAGCCAACGCCGAACAACACGCAGCCGTAGAGCACCCCTACTACCTTGTCGCTGCCGCTGTCCACGCCCAGCTCTTGCCAGAAACCGCCCGGCCAGATCGCCATCGCCAGACCGAGAATCAGCGCCGAGGGATAGAACAAACCCAGCAGGCGGCGAGTGAGTTTGATGTAACGCGTTGTGGAGTCGTCCGAGGGAGTCATGACTTAGCCTGTTGATGGGAACGGGTAGCAGTATGTAAGCGACTGATTTTCACGGTAAGCTTCAAAAATGACAAAATCGTGCTGATAACGACAAAAGCACGACTGGAGGACTATGACATGCACATCAGCCTGCTTTTACTACCCGGCGCGATGGGTTCCAGCGTACTGGGCATGCTCGATGTACTGGTGGCTGCCAGCTTTATGGCGGGACAGGATCGCGCAGACTCGCAACCGCTGCAAATACAACGGGTAGCCGCCAGTTTGGAACCCGTAGCCGCGTTTCAGGGCATTCCGCTGCTGCCGGAAGTGTCTATCGAACAGATTGAACACACCGACTTGATCCTGATTCCTTCGCTGGCGCTGGACACCCGCCGCCCCCCCGACTTTTCCGGCCAGCAAGCCGTGATTCGTTGGATACAGCAACAGGCGGCTCAGGATGCAAGGCTGGCCAGTGTCTGCACGGGAGCTTTCCTGTTGGCAGAAACCGGCTTGCTGGACGGCAAGATCGCCACCACGCACTGGGCTTACGCCAATCTGTTCCGCGAGTGCTACCCGGCTATCAGACTGGAAACCGACGCCTCGTTGCTGCGCCGTCACGACAACCTATTCACTGCTGGCGCAGGCATTGCCTGGCAGGGGCTGCTGCTTGCGGTGTTGCAAGGTGCAGTTAGCGATGAACTGCTGTTGCAATTACGCCAGGCTTTTCTGTTGCAGGAACACGTCGATGGGCAGAAACCGTTTATCGGCCTCGCCACCGCCGCGCACCAAGACAGCTTAGTGCAACAGGCACAGGATTGGCTGAAAACCGCACTGGCTGCCGATGATGCGCTGGCGCAAGCCATCCAGCGTAGCGGTTTGCAGCAGCGCACCTTCCAGCGGCGATTTCGTCAGGCTTGCGGCCTGAGTGCTGTCCACTACTTGCAAGCCCTGCGCATGGAGGCTGCCAAAACCCTGCTGACCACCGGAGCGCGCCCGGTTGAAGAAATTGGGCAGCGTGTAGGTTACAACGACAGCAGTTTCTTCCGCCGCCTGTTCCGCCGCCATACCGGGCTGTCACCCGCCGAGTACCGCCGCCGCTACCGTGAGTCGTTTGGTGTTTCAACGGTATTGCAGGTTTCTGCTGCGGGTTTGTAAAAGTCTGTTCAGGAGATTGCGTACAGACTCATGGAACGGAGTCTAGCAGGCTGCTGAAAAATGTGGCGGGACAGTTGGCGCAAGGAAAAAACAGGCGACTTGTCAAAGCGACGAGGCACAAAAGCGGAGTCTACACAGAGTAAATACGCATACTACTCGCTTCGCTCGCTCCTTTGGGGTCGCCCATGCGGGCGTTCAACGGCCTACGGCCTTTTGTGAGCCTGTGTTTAACATTGCGATGGCAACGCAGGTAGTTTTTCAACAGCCTATTTAATAAAGGGTTACTTTCCTGCTTATTCAGGTGAAAATGGCACTCTGGTTCAGACGCTTGTCGGCTTGCGGAAGGCTCTGCCTCTAATACTCCATCGGCGCTGCGCCGTGGGAAGTTAGAATCTGTTCAAAGTCTGCTCGCATCGGCTCTACTGCGTTAAAAACAGGCTTTAACAGAACCACTACCACCAATCACGGATTCATCTTTTTTATGTTATTGATGATCGACAATTA
>CAZZNL010000180.1:0-4167 GCA_964655625.1 uncultured Pseudomonadales bacterium | reverse complement strand
ATTTTCCACGGCAATGTGGGTGGTTGCCATTGACCGGTAACACTGGCGCGATAATGTTTGGTGATAGTGTGCTGTTGAAATAAAGCTGACAGTGCCGCCGCTGCTTTTTCTGTGTGTGCTATGAGCATCAAACCGTCGGCTTCACGATCGAGGCGATGCACCAAAAATGTTTTGCGTTGCGTCAGTTGTTCAACGATGCGCAGTAGCGAACAGTGATCGCCCTGCAAAGAGCCCTGTGACAACAATCCCGCAGGCTTGTACCACACGGAGTAATGGCGCTCGTCAGCCAGTTGCGTGGGCATGATGGGTGTGAGCGCCAAAATGGTGGCGTCATAGTGCAGATGTAATTGGCTGTTGACGGGCAGTTCACGGGTGGCGCGGCGCAGGCGTTCCTGCTTTTTACCGATTTGTAACCACACTGCGCCTTGCGCCATGGCTTTTTTTAATTGCATGCGCGACAGCGGTGTATTTTCTGCCAGGCAGTCAATGGCACGTTTGTTGGGCGCGGTAATGGCGATACTTTTGTCGAGACGAGTGAGTGAAGTGTCAGGCATGGAACAGTGCTTGTCGGTCATCAAGATGTAAAGCTGGCCAGTAGGTGTCGATAACTGGCCAAACGTTCAGGAAAAATATCGCCCGCAGCTTCGGCGGCTAGCAGCGCGCAACCAGGATCTTGTTGGTGACTGCAATCGCGGAAGCGACAGTGCTGTGCATGTCGGTAGAGATCGTTAAAACACGCCAACAATTCTGCAGCGGGCAGCGGTGATAACGTCAGTTCGCGAATGCCGGGTGAATCGATCAGATCGCCACCCTGTGGCAGGTGGTACAAGCGTGCCGTGGTAGTGGTGTGCTTGCCTTTTTCTTCGCCGGCAGAGAGCTCGCCAATGGCGATGTCGATACCCGGCAACAGTGCGCGAATCAACGAGGATTTGCCCACGCCGGATTGGCCGACAAACACGGATGTTCGGTTGTGCAAAAACTGACGCAATTCGGTGAGCGAAGCGTCTTGTTGTGTCGAGACACAGAAAACGCGCAAACCGAGATGGCGATAGATCAGCAACAAACGTTCCATGTTGGAATGATCCTGGTGCAACAAATCCATTTTGTTGCACAGAAGCACAGGTTCGAGTTGGTTGATAGCTGCCGCCACCAAGTAGCGATCAATGAGAAAAGGAAATGGCTCAGGCACAGGGGCGAACGTGATCAGCAGCGTATCGACATTGGCGGCCACGGGGCGCAAAACGCCGCGACTGTCCGGGCGTGCCAGCAGGGTGCGGCGCTCGCAACCGGCAACCACAATGCCCGTTGCCTGTTCGCTGTCTGCGGCGGGCAGTTTGGCAATGACGCGATCGCCGGTGGCCAGTGGTGCCAAATTGGCGCGCAGAAAACAGCGCACAGTGCGCGGCGGCGTGGTGAGTGTTTCGACATCCAGTTGGCTGCCGTAATGCGCAATCACCAATGTTTCCTGTGCATCGCCCAAGCTGCTTTCATCGGGGGCGTGCATATGGCCGCCGCTATTGGCGGCGCTGCGCCGTCGTGCCTGTTGTAGCGCAATGCGGCGACGTTGCTGGTCGGTCAGGCGTCTGGCCATGGCGTTGGCTTCACATCGGCTGGGATAGCGGTAAGAATGGCGCACACCTTACCAAGAGAGCGGCAAGATGCAACCAAAGCCTGTGGTGGATAAGCAAAACCTGATCTGGATTGATCTGGAAATGACGGGGCTGAACCCGGATACCGATGTCATTATCGAAATTGCCACCATTGTCACCGACGGCGATCTCAATGTGCTGGCGGAAGGCCCGTCGCTGGCGATTCGACAGCCGCAGGCGGTGATGGATGCCATGGATGAATGGAATACCCGTCAGCACGGCGGCAGCGGGCTGACGGCGCGGGTGTTATCGAGTGCGATTGATACGGCAGAAGCCGAGCGGCAGACGCTGGCGTTTCTCGCGCAATGGGTGCCGGCCGGCGCTTCGCCGATGTGCGGTAACAGCATCTGTCAGGATCGCCGTTTCCTCTGGCGTGGCATGCCGCAACTGGAAGCCTTCTTTCATTACCGCAATCTGGATGTCAGCACCGTGAAAGAGCTGGCGAAACGCTGGCGTCCGGAAGTGGCTGAAGGTGTGAAGAAGAACAGTTCACACTTGGCGCTGGATGATATTCGCGATTCCATTGCAGAATTGCAGCACTACCGGAAATATTTTTTTATTTGTTAACGTCTTTTTTTTCACTTAGCGTTTGTCGCATTTCCAGTGCAGGTTGCGCGCAATCGGTCTGGCCGATTTGTTTAGCCGGCACACCGGCCATCAGCGCGCACGGCGGCACTTCTTTGAGAATGACACTGCCGGCAGCGATTTGTGCGCATTCGCCGATACGGATATTGCCGAGGATTTTGCTGCCTGGTCCGATTAGCACGCCAGCACCAATTTTGGGATGGCGGTCGCCCGTTTCTTTGCCAGTGCCGCCAAGTGTGACGTCTTGCAGAATAGACACATTGTCCGCCACGGTAGCGGTTTCACCAATCACGATGCCGGTGGCGTGATCGAGCAGTACGCCGCTACCAATTTGCGCAGCAGGATGGATGTCGACAGCAAAAGTGACTGAAATGCGATTCTGCAGAAAATAGGCTAAGGCTTTGCGATCGCTCTGCCATAGCCAGTGCGCCACGCGCCACGCTGTCAGTGCGTGAAAGCCTTTGTAGAACAGCAGGGCGTGCAGGTGTGAGCGGCAGACGGGGTCGCGGGTGCTGATGGCATCGATGTCGCGTGCCACGCTGGCGGTAATACTGGTGTCGTGACAAAAGGCTTCCGCGAAGACTTCCAGCAGAGTCAGCGCGGGCAGGGTCTGACAGTCAAGTTTGTCGGCCAACAAGTAACCCAGTGCCGCACACAGACTGTGGTGACGCAGCACAGTGTTGTGCAGGAAGCTGGCCAGTGCCGGTTCTTGCGCAGATTCTTGTTCCGCCGTCGTGCGAATGGAATGCCAGATCGTTTCAATCATGTGTCAAGCCGCAACCGTTGTAGAGGCAGTGAATGGCGCAGTATAGAATGGAGCGAGTCATCCGAGAAATTGTCATGCCTGCTGTTCGCACCGCCACTGCCTCCGATTTATTTGCGCGCAAACCATACTGGGCCAAGCGTTTCGGTGCTGCACCGGTGTTGCCAATGTCGCGTGCGGAAATGGATGCGCTGGGCTGGGACAGTTGTGATGTGATTATCGTGACTGGCGATGCCTATGTGGATCACCCCAGTTTTGGTATGGCTGTTATTGGTCGCGTACTGGAAGCGCAGGGTTTTCGTGTGGGCATTATCGCGCAGCCCGATTGGCAATCCGCAGATGCGTTCAAAGTGCTGGGCAAACCGAATCTGTTTTTCGGCATCACCGCTGGCAATATGGATTCGATGATCAATCGTTATACCGCAGACAAAAAAGTGCGTTCAGACGATGCCTATTCGCCAGACGGCAAAGGCGGATATCGCCCCGATCGTTCGACGCTGGTGTACTGTCAGCGTGCGCGTGAGGCCTATGCCGATGTGCCGTTGGTGATCGGCGGTATTGAAGCCAGCTTGCGGCGTTTGGCGCATTACGATTACTGGTCGGAAAAAGTACGTCGATCCATTCTTGTCGATAGCAAAGCTGACTTGCTGGTGTACGGCAATGCGGAGCGTCAAGTGGTGGAATTGGCACACCGCCTGGCTGCAGGCGAATCGATTAAAGAGATTCAGGATATTCGCGGCACGGCCTTCATGACGCGCAAGCCTCTGCCTGATTTTTCTGTGGTGGATGCGACGGAACCGGAAGCGGCGGAAGTGGTGCGTCTGGTTCACCATGAGGCAGGCGATGCACACGCGCTGGTGGCTGAAGATGTTGTCGCTAATGCAGAAGTGGTGCGGCTGCCCTCATTTGAACAAGTGAATGACAACACCTTGTTGTACGCCCATGCTTCGCGTGTTTTTCACAAAGAAACCAATCCCGGCAATGCGCGCGCCATTATTCAAGCGCACGGCGATCGTTTGGTGTGGATGAATCCGCCGCCTTTGCCGTTGACCACGGCAGAGATGGATCGCGTGTTTGGTTTGCCGTATTCCAGGTTGCCGCACAAAAGCTACGGCAAAGCAAAATTTCCCGCGTATGAAATGATTCGTTTTTCTGTCAATGTAATGCGCG
>CAZZNL010000179.1:713-4181 GCA_964655625.1 uncultured Pseudomonadales bacterium | reverse complement strand
CTGATAAAAAAATATCGTAAAAGCCTGTTGGTGACGACCGGTATTTTTCTCACTTATACAATTCTGGGTTTCCTCGTTGTGCCATGGGGTGTGCAACGCTATTTGTCGCATACTTTAGCTGGGCAGCTGCAGCATCCGGTGAGTGTTGCCCGCGTGCGCTTCAACCCGTTTCTGATTAAATTGGAAATATCTGGCTTTGCTATTCAAGAGAAAAATGTGTCTTCAGGCCAAGATGCATCGCCGAGCCATGATGTCGCTCCGCTGTTGTCATTTGAACACTTTCTGGTGGATTACAACGTGCTGTCTGTATTCAGATTGCGCTATGGCATTGAACAAATTGCGCTGGAAAAGCCGTTTGTCAAATTGGATGCCAATGGTAAAGGCGGCTATACCTTGATCGACGCTTTTTCCAATATGAGCAGCGGTGAACAGCAAAATGAGCCCGCAGATCCGCCGAGTGCAATTCCCAATGTGTGGTTGGGTAAGCTGTCTATCACCGATGGCAAGATTAATTATCACGACCCGGCACGCGCGGGTGGATTCAGACAGCTGATTGATTTGCCAACCATCGCCATCGAAGATTTTTCAACACGTGCCAGTGAACACGCCAACAAACTGGCATTGGAAATTAGAGATGAAGATCAGGGCGTAATCTCTTTAGAAACGGTAATTCACAGCATGGAACCGTTTCGACTAACGGGCAGTTTGTCTGTGCAGCAGCTCAATTTAGCACCGCTGTGGCAGTGGCTGATGTTGCCAGTCAATTTTCAGTTGCAAGCGCCGCGCTTTGCTTTGAATGGTCAGTTTGATTTGCAGGCTAATCAGCCCTTGGATTTCTTGGTCAATAATGCAACGCTATCATTAAGCAATTTGTCCATCAGCAGTAAAGAAAATCCTGCAGCTCCTGTAATTCAACTGCCTCTGCTAGCTGTCAATAATGTGCAGCTAAATCTGGCACAACAGCGTGTAACAGTTGGGCAGTTCCAAGCAGATAATGGTGTCATTGATCTGGTTATGGATAAGCAGGGCGTATCAAACCTGCAAACTCTATTTGCGCCGGTTGATACAAGTGCCACAGCAACAACACAAACTTCCCCTGCCGATCCTTCTACGCCGGCATCACCAGTAGACTCTACCGCTACAACTGCTACAACAAACAATAATCCGGCACCAGCAAAACCATGGGACGTACTGATGCATCAGGTGCGCATCAATAATTACACGGTTAACGTTCGTGATGAAAAACCGAAAGAGCCGTTCGCGCTCAGTTTGACGCCACTGACTATCGCTATTGATGAGTGGAAGCCGTTATCAGCCGATCGTTTTGCCATTCAAATCAACAGCGGGCTTACTGCTGAAAATATACCGCAGCCTGCACAGCTCGTTATTAATACACAACTGCAGCTAACACCCTTGATGGTCGATGCACATCTGGATTTGCAATCGTTTCCGTTGGTTGTTGTGCAGCCGTATGTTCACGATGCCGTACTTGCGGATATCCGCGATGGCAAAGCCGGTGCTGTCTTGGATATTCATGTAGATGCCAGCTCAGGCACAGCAATCAATGTCGGCGGATCAGCCAATGTGAAAAATCTGCTTGTCAATGAAAAGGCCGGTGACAAAAAATTGCTGCGTTGGGATGGCCTGGATATTGCCGGTTTGTCGTTCAAACTGCCAGCCAATCAGTTAAAGATAGACAAAATAACGCTGACCAAACCAGACACGGGTTTTACTATCAATGCCGATGGCAGCACCAATGTGCAGCGTTTGATGGTTGCGGCAAAAACACCATCTGCACCAGATGAGAAAACAACCGCGACAAATAAAACAGCTACATCTGCAAAAACTGAAACTGGCAAAGCGGCTCCAGCCATGTCGATGGAAATTGGCCAGATTGTCATCAATAGTGCCAGCCTGGGTTTTGCCGATTTGACCATGAAGCCCAACTTCAAAGTGGGCATGTATCAGTTATCGGGCAGTATTTCTGGTTTGTCATCCAATCCTAAAACGCAGGCCACTATCAATTTAAAAGGCAAGGTAGATCGTTACGCGCCTGTGGTGATTGATGGAAAACTGAATCCACTGGCTAGTAAGCCGAGCCTGAATACACACATGGGTTTTAAAAATTTGGAATTGACGACGTTCACGCCGTATTCAGGTACTTACGCAGGCTTCAAAATCGAGAAAGGGCAGTTGTCACTGGATATTGATTACAAGCTAGTCGACAACAAAATTGAAGGCAAAAACAAAATTGTGATGAATCAGTTTCAGTTGGGCGAATCTGTGCAAAGCCCCAAGGCTGTTGATCTGCCACTGCGCCTTGCCATTGCATTGCTGAAAGATGAAAACGGTGTGATTGATCTCGGATTCGAAGTGGGTGGTGATTTGAATGATCCACAGTTTTCAGTGGGTGGCATTCTGTGGAAAGTCCTGAGCAATATGGTGATGAAAGTTGTGACATCGCCCTTCAAGGCTATGGCTTCACTGATGGGTGGGGCAGATGCTGAGGGTGTAGACAAGATTGATTTCGCTGCCGGGCAATCACAGCTGGATGAAGCATCAATGACGAAGCTGAAAACAGCCGCTGATTTACTACATAAGAAAAGCGGCTTACGCGTGAATGTGCAGGGCAATAGCGACCCTGATGAAGATCGTCCTGCGCTGCAGGATCAGAAGCTGGTCAATACGCTGATGCAAGACAATGCTGCTCCTGCAGGCACTTATTTGTCAGCCAAATCTGCTGTAGAAGATGGTGGGGCTTACCGCGCCTTGAACCGCTATTACAAAAAAAGCACCAAAGAAGACTTGGGTGATATCCGTTCACGGCTGGAAAAAGACATGAAGTCTAGCGCTGAAAAGCCAGATGGCGATGCGTTGAAGGCGATGGCTTATGAGCAGGCGTGGAAAAAAATGCGCGATGAATTGCCCGTTGCTGATGATGAATTGCGGCAGTTGGCCATGGCGCGAGCTGAACAAATTAAATCTGTGCTGGTTGAACAAAATGGCATCCCTGCCGATAAAGTCTTTGTCTTGGAAGTTAACAATGATCCTGAAAAAGCGTCATTGACCAGCGCACTGACTTTGGATGTGAATTGACTGCGCTTTATTGCGCAGCCGATTCTTTCAGCTCACGGCGACGGCGGTGTAATACCGGCTCGGTGTAACCGCTAGGTTGATGAACGCCACCAAATACCAGTTCGCACGCAGCTTGGAAAGCCACGGATTCATCAAAGTTGGGTGCCATATTGTGATAATTAGGATCGCCTGCATTCTGTCGGTCGACAACGACAGCCATGCGTTTGAAGGTTTCCAACACTTGTACCCGTTTGCAGAAGTCGTGGCGTAACCAGTTGGCAATGTGCTGACTGGAAATGCGCAGCGTGGCACGATCTTCCATCAAGCCAATGTCATTGATGTCGGGTACTTTGGAACAGCCGACACCTTGATCAATCCAGCGCACGACATAGC
>CAZZNL010000179.1:0-703 GCA_964655625.1 uncultured Pseudomonadales bacterium | reverse complement strand
CAGTTGTTGTCGAGTTCTTGTTGAATTTCTGCATCCGTCAGCTTGGTGTCGCCGAGTAATGGAATAGAGAGGATGTCATCCAAGCTGGCACGTGTGCGGCTTTTTAACTCGTTCTGGCGCGCAAAAACATTTACTTGATGGTAGTGCATGGCGTGCAAAGTCGCGGCAGTGGGGGACGGCACCCAAGCGGTATTGGCACCGGCCATGGGGTGAGCGATTTTTGTGGCGACCATATCTTTCATCAGATCTGGCATGGCCCACATGCCTTTGCCGATTTGTGCTTTGCCCGCCAAGCCACAAGCTAAACCGATGTCTACGTTCCAGTTTTCGTAAGCGCTGATCCATGGCTTCTGTTTCATTTCATTTTTACGCACCATCACGCCCGCTTCCATGGAAGTGTGGATTTCATCGCCAGTGCGATCAAGAAAGCCAGTATTGATAAAAATAACGCGATCTTTTGCGGCGCGTATGCATTCTTTCAAATTGACAGTGGTGCGGCGCTCTTCATCCATGATGCCTATTTTTACGGTGTTGCGTGGCAAATTGAGTGCGTGCTCCACGCGACCAAAAATCTCACAGGCAAAAGCCACTTCTTCTGGGCCATGCATTTTTGGCTTAACGATATAGATAGAATTGGTGCGCGAATTTTTCCGCGTGCCCAGATCTTTCAAATCATGCATGGCGATAGCCACGGTAATCATGG
>CAZZNL010000178.1:2035-4192 GCA_964655625.1 uncultured Pseudomonadales bacterium | reverse complement strand
CGAGTCAAAATGTATATGTATAATATACCGCAGGAGCGCAAAAACGGTAAACGCATCGCACTGGTTGCCACCATGGGCAATCTGCACGAAGGCCATATGCAGCTGATCCGTCTGGCGCGCACACAGGCAGACTGTGTGGTTGCCAGTATTTTCGTCAACCCACTGCAATTCGGTCTGAACGAAGATTGGGAGCAGTATCCGCGCACCCTGGAGCGCGACAGCGCCATGCTGACAGCCGAGGGCTGCGACCTGTTGTTCTGTCCGACAGAAATGGACATGTATCCCAACGGCATGGAAACCCAGACCAAGGTGGAAGTACCCACCATGACCAACATCCTGTGTGGCGCCTCTCGTCCCGGGCATTTTCTGGGCGTCACCACCGTTGTGGCCAAATTGTTCAACATGGTGCAGCCGGATATTGCCATCTTCGGCATCAAGGATTACCAGCAGCTCACCGTCATCCGCCGCATGGTGGAAGATCTGTGCATCCCGATAGAAATTGTCGCTGCTCCCATCGCCCGCGCTGATGACGGACTGGCTCTCAGCTCGCGCAATGGCTACCTCACGAGCGAGGAACGTCCGCGCGCGGTGGTGTTGTACCAAGCCCTGTGTGCAGCGCGCGATGCGCTACTCGCCGGCCAGCGTGATTTCGCAGCCATTGAGGCGACAGCTAACGCGCAATTGACTGCTGCAGGCATGCGCCCCGACTACTTTTCCGTGCGACAAGCCAAAACCCTGGAGCCGGCCACCGCAGCAGACCGCGAGTTGGTCGTGCTCGGCGCTATGTATCTCGGAAATACACGGCTGATAGATAATGTAACCGTCAGCGTTTAGCGGTACGATATAGCTCGTACATTTTTGCCCTTTCTGTTCTACTCCTGCTCTAACGGAGGCCACACCATGCAATCCATCATGCTCAACGGCAAACTTCACCAGGCCTGTGTCACGCACTCGGTTCTGGAATACGACGGCTCCTGTGCTATCGACAGCGATCTGGTCAAGCTCGTTGGTTTTCGCGAATTTGAACAAATTCAGATCTACAACATCACCAACGGCGAACGCTTCACCACCTATGTCATCTTGGCAGAGGCAGGTTCAGGCATTATTTCGGTCAACGGTTCCGCCGCTCACCGCGCCAAACCGGGCGACCGCGTTATCATCTGCGCCTATGGCACCTACAGCGAACAAGAATTGCTGAACCATAAGCCGCGCTTGATCTATCTCGATCAAAACAACAAAGTGGTGCGCACAGCCAATACCATCCCCGTACAAGCAGCCTGACGAGCTCGTACACCCTAAAGCCGGCCTTCGGGGTCGGCTTTTGTGTTTTTGCTACCACCACTTCTGGAAGCCGCGCATGTTGGAAATCAATCCTCTGCTCAACACTATTAAAAACCTTCGCGAGCGTACCGATGCGCTTAGGGGGTATCTTTGACTATGCCAACAAAAAAGATCGGCTGACCGAAGTTGAGCTGGAACTGGGTGACCCCAAAGTCTGGGACAAACCCGAACGCGCACAGGAACTGGGCAAGGAGCGCTCAGCACTGGAAGCCGTTGTGCGCACCATCGAAGACATGGATAGCGGCCTCAATGATGTCACCGACTTACTGGAAATGGCCGCCGCCGAAGACGATAACGACACGGTTTCCGCCATCGAAAGCGATTTGAATGAATTGCGCGGCAAACTGGAAAAACTCGAATTCCGCCGCATGTTCTCTGGTGAGATGGATCCTTGTTACTGCTATCTCGATATTCAAGCCGGATCCGGCGGCACCGAAGCGCAAGACTGGGCGGAGATGTTGCTGCGCATGTATCTGCGCTGGGGCGATGCCAAAGGCTTCAAAACCGAATTGATGGAAGCCTCTGCGGGCGATGTCGCCGGCATCAAATCGGCCACTATTCGCTTTGAAGGCGAGTACGCCTACGGCTGGCTGCGCACAGAAACAGGCGTACACCGCTTGGTGCGCAAATCACCTTTCGATTCTGGCAACCGTCGCCACACTTCGTTTTCTTCGGTATTCGTCTCCCCTGAAATTGACGACAGCGTGCAAATTGACATCAACCCCGCCGATCTGAAAGTGGACACCTATCGCTCATCCGGCGCTGGCGGTCAGCACGTCAACAAAACTGAATCCGCTATTCGCATCACGCACACGC
>CAZZNL010000178.1:517-2025 GCA_964655625.1 uncultured Pseudomonadales bacterium | reverse complement strand
GAAAGTGCCCGTGGCCGAATGCCGCGCGGCCAACAGCGTCATCACGCACACGCCCAGCGGCATTGTGGTGGCCTGCCAAACCGAGCGCAGCCAGCACGCCAACCGCGACAACGCGATGAAAATGCTCGCGGCAAAACTGTACGAAATAGAGATGCAAAAACGCAGAGAAAAAGCGCAAGCGGTCGAAGACAGTAAATCCGACATCGGCTGGGGCAGCCAAATTCGCTCCTACGTTCTCGACGACGCCCGCATTAAAGATTTGCGCACCGGCGTTGAAACGCGCAACACCCAAGCGGTACTCGACGGCGATCTGGACAAATTCATAGAAGCCAGCCTAAAAAGCGGGCTGTAACAAAAGGTATTGCATCATGGCTGAATCCGGAACTCCTACTGTTGAAGAAAACAAACTGATTGCCGAACGGCGCAACAAACTAAAATCCATTCGCGAGAACGGCAACGCGTTTCCCAATCATTTTCGTCGCGACAGCCTGGCCTCCACTTTGCAACAGACACTGGGAGACGAAAGCAAAGAAGCACTGGAACAGCGCGACCAAAAGGCCTCCATCGCCGGGCGCATCATGGCCAAACGCGGCCCTTTTTTCGTGCTGCAAGATGTCAGTGGCCGCATCCAGTTCTATATCGACAAGCATCACGCTCAAGCGGAAGAAATCAAAGGCTGGGACATCGGCGACATCGTCGGCATTACCGGCCCTGTGCACAAATCCGGCAAAGGCGATCTGTATGTCTTGATAGAACAGGCGCACTTGCTGACCAAATCTCTACGCCCGCTGCCCGACAAATGGCACGGCTTATCCGACACTGAAATGCGCTACCGCCAGCGCTATGTCGACCTGATCGTCAACGACGAGGTAAAACGCGTTTTCCGCACGCGATCTATCATCATCGATGCCATCCGCGACTATCTCACCGACCGCGAGTTTCTCGAAGTAGAAACGCCCATGATGCAAGTGATTCCGGGCGGCGCCACCGCCAAGCCTTTTGTCACCTATCACAATGCCCTTGATCAACAGATGTATCTGCGCATTGCACCAGAACTGTACCTAAAGCGGCTGGTCGTTGGCGGCTTCGACAAAGTTTTTGAGATCAACCGCAACTTCCGCAACGAAGGGCTCTCTACCCGGCACAACCCTGAATTTACCATGCTGGAATTCTATGAAGCCTATGCCGACTATCGCGACCTGATGGATCGCACAGAAGAAATGTTGCGCTACGTTGCACACCGCGCACTCGGCAGCGCACAATTTATCAATACCGTACGCAACGACGCGGATGAAATTGTTGAAACACGCGAATTTGATTTTGACAAGCCTTTCGCGCGCATGAGTGTTTTTGATTCCATCCTGCACTTCAATCCAGATATCGACGCAGAAGCATTAAAAACTGTCGATGGCGCCAGAGCGATTGCCAAAAACCTCGGCATCCCCCTAAAAGACACTTACGGCCTAGGCAAAGTACAAATCGAAATTTTTGAAAAAACGGTTGAACAC
>CAZZNL010000178.1:0-507 GCA_964655625.1 uncultured Pseudomonadales bacterium | reverse complement strand
CCGTCTGATCCAACCCACTTTTATCACTGAATATCCAACTGAAGTGTCGCCACTGGCTCGGCGCAATGACAGCAACCCTTTTGTTACCGACCGTTTTGAGTTTTTTGTCGGCGGCCGAGAAATCGCCAATGGCTTTTCCGAGCTGAATGATGCTGAAGATCAAGCCGAACGTTTTCGCAAACAAGTTGCAGACAAAGATGCCGGCGATGAAGAAGCCATGCACTACGATGCCGACTACATCGCCGCACTGGAATACGGCCTACCACCCACTGCCGGTGAAGGCATCGGCATCGATCGCCTGGTGATGCTGCTGACAGATTCACCATCGATTCGCGATGTGGTGCTCTTTCCACACATGCGTCCACAGGGATCATGACAATCCAGTTAAACGCGGAATGGCTGCAACTGCTGCAGGAAGAATTTGACGCGCCATACATGCAACTACTGCGTCAATTTCTTGCAGCAGAAAAAGCAGCCGGAAAAGCCATCTACCCTCCTGGCTCACTG
>CAZZNL010000177.1:0-4195 GCA_964655625.1 uncultured Pseudomonadales bacterium | reverse complement strand
GGCGGGTATGCAAGCTCTACTTGAGGGCTGGGGCTGTATTGTCAGTACGGCAGTTGACGAAGCGCGGGCGTTGCAGGCACTGCATCAGCGTCAGCCAGATTTAATTGTGGTGGATTACCAGCTGGATGATGGTGTGACGGGATTGGAGGTTGCGCGTGCATTGATGGTTGCAGCGGGTAAAGAGTTGCCGGTTTTAGTGGTGACGGCGAACAACACGGAGGATATTCGTCGATTGACGTAAGACAGCGGTTATCTTTTTATGGCCAAACCCGTTAAACCGGCGCGTTTGCGTGCACTGATGTCTTCGTTGCTGAATAGGTGAGCTTTACTCTGGATCGTCGATATCCAGATAGCCGGCCGCCAACACGGCTTGAGTTCTGTTTCGCACGCCGAGTTTGCGGAAAATGGCGGTCATGTGTGTGCGCACGGTGGCTTCTGAGACATTGACCTCGCCGGCGATTTGCTTATTGAGCAGACCTTTTGTGAGCATCATGAAAACCCGCAATTGTTGCGGCGTCAGGGTTTTTAGGCGCTGTGCAAATTCGTGTTCGGCATTGTTGTTGGCTTGTGCTGTGGTTACCGGCAGCCACAGCGCACCATTCATCACCGCCGCCAGCGCTGTAGAAATTTGACCGAGGTCTGTGGCTTTGGGAATGAAGCCGGCAGCACCGTAATCAATGGCGCGCTGCATGATGGAGTGATCGTCGCTGGCGGAGATCACCACAACAGGAATATCGGGGTATTGTTTGCGAATGAGAACGAGACCAGAGAATCCGTTGGCACCAGGCATGCGCAGATCTAGCAGGATTAGATCGATGTCGTTTTGTTCGCTCAGCAGGTTTTCCAGGGAGCCTATGCTGTCGCATTCCAATAATTCAGCGTCCTGTACCACTTGTTTGACCGCAAGCGACAGCGCATTGCGGAACAGTGGATGGTCGTCGGCGATGATGATTCTTGCACTCATGGTTAGATACAGCTAAACGTGTTGATCCCGCCATCATAAAGCAAAACGCATGGCGGTGACTTTGTCGCGTTGAGAAACGGCTTGATGTATCAAATGTAACCAAAGGTAGCGCAAGTGTCCTGTTGGAAAGATGACTGTGCTGGGTAAATTTAGGCTCATCGTATTTTTACTTTGATTTTTACGGTCTTTTCTGGTGGAATTCGCCACCATGTGCGGTTTCATGTCGCTGGATTTTACCAGTATGTGCCGTGGCGAGATAAAAACACCAAAACGAGTGGAGTAGTGATGAAAACAAGAAGTCAGCTTGGTCGGGCAATGGGTGTAGCTGCTGCAATGTGTTTGCTGCCGCTCTCAATTCAAGTCAGCGCATTGGAGTTTCAGGTGTCTGACGATCTCAAGGTCAACGTGGATACCACGATTACTTACGGCCGCCAGTGGCGGGTTGAAGGTAGAGACAAAGGCTTGCTGGGTGGAGATATCGACACACAAAAGGCATTTGCAGATCCCAACTCATCAGATTTCAAAGAATATGTTCAGCGCATAAACTCAGACGATGGTACGCGTAACTATGACAAATGGGATACTGTTTCTAATCGATTGGGTATTTTGTCGGACGTTAATATTTCCTACAAAAATGTAGGTCTGTTCTTACGGCCGCAAATTTTCTACGACTCAGTGCCGTACGATAAGCCCAATTGGTCAGGGAAGTATCTGCCTGCTTCTGTCGGTGCAATCGGTGACAACAACCAGTTTGCTGCGGGTAAGATCAATTCGCCGTATGAGTGGGATGATGAATACAAGCACACGATGGGTTATAAGGCGCGTTTTCTTGATTCCTACCTGTATGGCACTTTCGATGTGGCCGGCAAAGAGTTGCAAGTGCGTGTTGGTCGCCAAGTTATCAGCTGGGGTGAGGCCTTGATGTTGCAAGGTGGCATCGCTTTTGCGCAAAACCGAGTTGATAGTTCTGCCGGTACTGTGCCTGGTGTGGAGTTGAAGGAAGTGTTCTTGCCAACCGGCGCTGTTTACGGCTCTATGGCGGTGACAGAAGACACTACTGTAGAGGCGTATTGGCAGTATGAGTGGATTAAATCCACGTTGTTCCCAACGGGCTCTTTCTTTGAGATGCAAGACTTTATCGATGGCGATCAGTTCATTGCTCTGCCGCAGGTTGGCGGTGCAGGCTTCACTCGCGTAGAGCACAATGGCGACAAAGATAAGCAGTTCGGCTTGGGTATAAGACATCTCTTTAGTGGGGGCACGGAAGCTGCACTCTACATTGTGAACTACACCGACAAATACCCCATGTTCTGGGCGGCGAATGGCGCGGCAGATCTGATGTCGCGTCCTGAACTGAATGCTATGCCTGAGAATCAGGTTCCTAGTTATGGCATCAATTATTTTGACAACATCCGTATGTACGGCGCTACATTGAACACAGTGCTCGGCGGCGTACAGACAAGCGTTGAATACGCTTACCGAGCAAATGCACCGATTGTTCCTGCATGTCAGGCCAAGGACTTGATGCGCCAACACTGTAAGGATGCCAGTTACTATGCAGCCAATGGTTTTGGGGTATGGCCAACTGATATTCAGACAGCGGCGACAATGGCAAATACGACGACATTCAGTTGGCCTAATCGCGCCGAAATACATACGCTCAACTTTGGCGCTACTTATATGCTGCAGCCTTCAGTGCTGTGGGATACGGCAACATTGGTCGGTGAGTTAGGTAGCTGGTATGTAGGTGGTTATGAGGATAATGACCTGCAGTTTGCACACTTGGGTGCATTCACTAAATACGGTCAGGGCTTTAGTATGCAATTCATGCCGGAATACAAGAACATTTTTGAAGGTGTAGATTTGACCATTCCATTCTTTGTTAACTACACCATTGATGGCAGCTTCTCTACATTCAACTACAACGAGAAAAACTTGTGGTGGAGTATCGGCGCTGAGTTTACTTATCTCGAGCATTGGAAATTCTCTGGTTACTACAACGATTTCACTGGTCCGAACAACTTGTGGGTTGATCGCGATAACCTCTCTCTCAATGTTAAATACACGTTCTGATGACGAGTGCCGATTGTACGGCAATAAAAAAAGGAGGCATTTGCCTCCTTTTTTTATTCCCACTCAATGGTGGCGGGTGGCTTGGACGATATGTCGTATACCACGCGAGAAACTTGATTGATTTCATTGATGATTCTGCTGGATATTTTTTCTAGCAGCTCATAGGGTAAGTGAGCCCAGCGTGCGGTCATGAAGTCAATGGTTTCTACGGCGCGCAAAGCAATCACGTATTCATAGCGGCGGCCATCGCCCACTACGCCAACAGATTTGACGGGTAAAAAGACAGCAAAAGCTTGGCTGACCTTGTGATACCAGTCTGCACGGTGCAGCTCTTCAATAAAAATAGCATCTGCTTCGCGCAGAATATCGGCATGGTCTTTTTTAACTTCCCCCAGTATACGCACGCCCAGCCCAGGGCCAGGGAAAGGATGGCGATAGACCATGTCATACGGTAAGCCCAGCTCAAGTCCAATTTTTCTGACTTCATCCTTGAATAATTCACGCAGCGGCTCGATGAGAGAAAACGCCATGTCTTCAGGTAGTCCGCCCACATTGTGGTGTGATTTAATAACATGCGCTTTGCCGTGTTTGCTGGCCGCAGACTCAATGACATCTGGATAAATCGTGCCTTGCGCCAGCCATTTCACGCCATCCAATTTGTTGGCTTCCTGGTCAAAGACTTCAATGAACGTATTGCCGATAATTTTGCGCTTTTGTTCCGGATCGGCAACGCCGGATAATTTGCTGAGAAAGGTGTTGGCAGCGTTGGCGCGAATTACTTTGATGCCCATATGTTGAGCAAACATGGCCATTACATGATCACCTTCATCTTTGCGCAGTAGGCCGTTATCCACAAAGACACAGGTGAGTTGATTGCCTATGGCGCGGTGGAGCAGTGCAGCGACAACAGATGAGTCGACGCCACCGGAAAGGCCTAGCAATACTTTGTCAGTGCCAACGGTTTGTTGCACAGTGCGTATGGCATCTTCAACAATATTGTTGGCATTCCACAGCGCTTGGCAGCCACAAATATCCAAGGCAAAGCGCGAGAAAATGCGTTGTCCTTGTCGCGTATGCGTGACTTCTGGGTGAAATTGCAGTGCATAGTAATGGTTTTCTGCGCAGTACATACCGGCGATGGGGCAGCTGGGCGTAGAG
>CAZZNL010000176.1:0-4208 GCA_964655625.1 uncultured Pseudomonadales bacterium | reverse complement strand
ACCATCGACTCACTCACCGTCTCCGCCGGATGGCGATAGGCCTGCCAGATTGCGCGCACGGCAAACATTAGCACTGCCATCACGACCACGATAAAAAACAGCGCCATTGCGGTATTGATCCAATCATTAAAAACCACTTGCTGCATTTGTTGCAGACTTTTTGCCGGCGCCAACACTTCTTGCCGAGCCAATGCAGCTGAAAACTTTTCCGCATGCGCGATAAAACCGATCTTGGCATCAGCAGAAAACACTTTCTGCCAACCTGCGGTGAGCGTAACTAACAAAATCCATGCCGCAGGCAGTGCAGTAACCCATACATAGCGAATTTTTTTCATTCTAACCAAAATCACCGTGGCCAATATCAAGGCCAAGCCTGCCAACATTTGATTGGCAATACCAAATAGCGCCCATAAACTATTTATGCCGCCAAATGGATCGGTGACTCCCTGATAAAGAAACCAACCCCAAGCGCCGACAGCCAATGCAGTCGCCAGAATATTGGCAAACCAAGAGCGCGTATTACCCAAAGCCGGCATCACAATGCTTAGGGTATCTTGAATCAAAAATCGACAGACACGCGTACCCGCATCCAAGGTAGTCAAAATAAACAGCGCTTCAAACAAAATGGCAAAGTGATACCAAAAAGCCATCATCGAAGCGCCGCCCACAATATCCGCCAAAATTTTTGCCATACCAACAGCAAATGTGGGCGCGCCACCTGTGCGAGACAAAATAGATCCCTCACCGACATCTCGCGCCATCTGCGCCAGCATCTCTGGCGTCACAGAAAAACCCCAGGAAGAAACAACCTGCGCAGCCGACTCCACCGAACTACCCAAGACGGCAACAGGACTGTTCAAAGCAAAATAAACACCGGGCTCCAACACACAAGCCGCAATCAAGGCCATGATCGCCACAAACGACTCCATCAACATGGCACCGTAACCAATGGACTGAATATGCGACTCACGCTCCAACATTTTTGGCGTAGTGCCGGAAGCGACCAGTGCGTGAAAACCACTGACAGATCCACAGGCGATGGTGATAAACAGAAATGGAAATAATGACCCCGCGAAAACAGGACCAGTGCCGTCAATAAACTGCGTCATCGCATGCAGTTTTAACGGCGGCGCCACCAACACAATGCCAACCGCTAACGCGATAATGGTGCCAATTTTCAAAAAGGTGGACAGATAATCTCTTGGTGCGAGCAACAGCCACACCGGCAATACTGCAGCGATAAAGCCGTAACCGATCAAACCCAGCGCCAAGGTTTCTGCTTTGAAATTAAACCAATGCGCCCAGACGGCATCCTCGGCCACGAGCCGTCCACCGTACAGAGCCAATAGCAGTAGCACGACACCGATCAGCGAGATTTCCCCCACTTTACCTGGCCGATACCAGCGCGAATAAACACCCATGAACAACGCTATCGGCACTGTCATCAGCAGTGTAAATACCCCCCATGGACTCTCTGCTAACGCCTTCACAACAACCAGGCCCAGTACGGCAAGCAGGATGACGACAATGGCAAGAATGCCCAGCATGGCTACAGTTCCCGCAGCACCCCCCATTTCCATACGGATCATTTCACCCAGTGAGCGGCCATCACGGCGCGTCGAGGCAAACAGGATCATCATGTCCTGCACTGCACCCGCCAAGACCACACCAAACAAAATCCACAACGTGCCGGGCAAGTAGCCCATCTGTGCTGCCAGAATCGGCCCCACCAATGGCCCTGCACCTGCAATAGCTGCAAAGTGATGCCCAAACAGCACCCATTTGTGGGTAGGCACATAATCCAAGCCATCGTTATGGCGCTCAGCGGGTGTTAAACGACGATCGTTCAACACCATGACCTTTGCTGCGATAAAACCCGCATAAAAACGGTAAGCGATGGCATAGGTACACAATGCCGCCACCACCAACCACAGCGCATTAATCGACTCGCCTTGCGACAAGGCCAACACTGCAAATGCCGTCACGCCTAACAGTACGACCAAAGCCCAGAGTATGAGTTGTTTCACACACAATTCCTTTTTTTAATTTTTTAATGATCAGGCAATAACCAGATTGTCGCGATGAATCAACTCCTCATCACTGACATAACCCAGCACCTTGAGAATATCCGCTGTCGATTTCCCCATAATTTTTCGCGCATCTTCTGCGCTGTAATTGATGAGGCCACGCGCAATTTCTGTGCCATTGGCATCCACACAAGTCACCATATCACCGCGCCGAAAATCACCCTGTAATTCTTTCACACCAACAGGCAACAAACTTTTTCCTTTGGCGCGCAATACATCAACCGCACCATCATCGAGAATCACTGTGCCACGTGTTTGCAATTGCCCAGCCAACCAGCGTTTGCGTGCCGCCATTGGCTTTTCATCAGCCACCAGTAACGTAACAGGTGTCGCTACATCTTGCAGCGTGCGCAGCAAGGACTGACGACGACCACTAGCGATTACCGTATGACAACCGGAACGCGAAGCCAACTTAGCTGCACGAATTTTTGTGCTCATGCCGCCACGACCCAAACGCCCACCCGCACCACTGGCCATGGCATCCAATGTTTCATCACACGCCCTAGCGCGCGGAACCAATTGCGCATCCGCATGATTGCGCGGATCTTTGTCAAACAAACCATCTTGATCGGTGAGAATAATCAACAAATCTGCTTCGACCAGATTTGCAACCAATGCCGCAAGGGTATCGTTATCGCCGAAGCGAATTTCATCGGTAACTACAGTATCGTTTTCATTAACAACGGCAATAGCACCCAAGTTAATCAATGTCTGCATGGTGCTGCGTGCATTGAGATAACGTTCGCGATTGGATAAATCGTCGTGATCCAACAGAATCTGCGCAGTGTGTATGCCATACTGCTGAAAACAAGACTCATAGGCCTGCACCAAGCCCATCTGTCCAATAGCTGCTGCAGCTTGCAACTCATGCAAAGCCTCTGGACGATTTTTCCAGCCCAAGCGACTCATACCTTCTGCTACCGCGCCAGAAGAAACCAGCACAATCTCGACACCGCGCTGACGTAGCTCAACAATTTGTTCCACCCAATGCTGAATACTGTTGCGATCCAGGCCACGCCCATCGTCTGTCAACACGGCACTGCCTATCTTGATGACCCAGCGCTTTGCTTCCTGTATTTCCATTCTCATGACGATTCTTTCTCTGTCTTCACTTTCTGATGCCACTACTGAACGTCACCATCATCCCAGTCATCGTCCCAGTCGTCTTCGTCATCCTGTTTCTGTTGCCGCGCACGACGCCGAGACTCGGCCAGTTCAGCAATCGCCTCGCGTGATTCAGCCTGCATCGCCTCCTGAATCATTTGCTCTTGTCTGGCCAATTCAGGATTTTCGTTCTGCGCTTCGCGTTCGGCTTCGATATGCGCCATAACAGCTTCACATAGGGCCGCTGTACCTTCACCAGTTGCAGCAGCAATGGAAAAATGCGGTGTCTTTTTGGTAATTTTTAAACGCTTAAAAATATTGCGACAGAATTCGGCGCGCTCATCTTCTGGAATCAAATCCAGTTTATTCAACACCAACCAACGCGGACGCGCCGCCAATGTCGGACTAAACGCTTTCAATTCTTTTTCAATGGCACGCACATTGGCGACGGGATCCGAGCCATCAGGCGGCAGCACATCCACCAAATGCAGCAGCAAACGCGTGCGCGTGAGGTGTTTGAGAAAACGAATCCCCAACCCTGCACCCTGCGCAGCACCAGGAATCAAACCCGGAATATCAGCGACTACAAAGCTGCGCATTTTGCTGACACTGACCACGCCAAGATTCGGCACCAGGGTAGTAAACGGGTAATCCGCCACTTTAGGTCGCGCTGATGAGATCGCATGAATCAAGGTGGATTTACCTGCATTAGGCAAACCCAGCAATCCTACGTCAGCCAACACTTTGAGTTCTAAACGCAGGTTGCGTGATTCACCAGGTTGACCAGGTTTCGTCTGGCGCGGCGCACGATTGATGCTCGACTTGAAACGCGCGTTGCCAATACCGTGGAAACCACCTTGCGCCACTAACAAGCGCTGCCCTGTCGCAGTTAAATCACCCAGCACTTCGCCGGTATCTTCATCGATAACCGTTGTTCCTACCGGCACGTTCAACACCAAATCAGCACCGCCATGACCTGTGCAATTGGCGCCGCGACCCGGCTGACCATCTTTGGCA
>CAZZNL010000175.1:0-4215 GCA_964655625.1 uncultured Pseudomonadales bacterium | reverse complement strand
ACGGCAGACCCACTAACCAGGCTGCGGAGCCGACAACCGTTGCAGCGAAACCCAGTGGGCGCAACACCACGAGATCAGTAAACATGGCCAGTCCGTTAGGGCTGTCGCTGTTATCGTGGAAGTGACTGCTTTGTGCCAGCGCATAGAATGATGAACCCATCAGCAAAGTTTCGGCCAATATATTTGAAAACAGTGTTTTTAGAGCAGTTTTTTTAATTGTCAGTGCCATGCCAATTCTCCTTTGAAGTTGGCGCTTTTTCGAGAAAGGCGCCCTAACTCCATGATTTGAAAGAACGCGCTTACCGTAAAGTAATGTGGTATTTGCCAATTTGCAAGCCCTACCTCCACCCGGGTTGTAGATTTGTGATGCAGCCGACTTTCCCGTGTGGAGTGCGACATTGCTCAATGTTGGCAGTGGGAGCAGAAAACCGTGCTGCGCTGCCCCAGTCGCACTTCCTGCAGCGGGGTGTTGCAGCGCGGACAGCCTTGGCCGCCGCGACCATAGACCAGTAGCTCCTGGGCGAAATAGCCGGGCTTGCCGTCACCGCCGACAAAGTCGCGCAAGGTGGTACCGCCGCGCTGGATGGCTTGCCGCAACACCTGTTTGATCTCTCGTACCAGCCTCTGACATTCCTCCGGTGCCAAGGACAGACTGGGGCGCAGAGGGTGAATGCTCGCGCGGAACAGGGCTTCATTGGCGTAGATATTGCCGACGCCCACAACGAGATGGTTGTCCATGATGGCGGTTTTGATGGCCTGCTTGCGCTGGCTGAGGCGGTCGAGCAGGTAGTTGGCGCTGAAGTGACGCTCTAGCGGCTCTGGCCCCAACTCTGCCAGTAGGGTGTGTTGGTGAGGGTCGCCAGTCACCCACAGCCAAGCACCAAAGCGCCGAGGGTCGCAGTAGCGCAGGCAGCTGCCGCTATCGAGCAGCAGTTCAATATGGTCGTGCTTGAGACGCGCGCTTCCCGTCTGCGCAAGGCGCAGGCTGCCCGACATGCCGAGGTGAATCAGCAGTGTGCCTCGTTCCAGTTGCAGTAACAGGTATTTACCGCGCCGAGAGATGGCGAGAACTTTTTGTCCTGGCAGGGTTTTGGTCAGCCCCGGCGTCACCGGCCAGCGCAGACGGCGGTTGTGAATGAGGATTTTCTCGATGCGCCGGCCCGCTAAGTGTGCGGCAATACCGCGGCGCGTGGTTTCTACTTCGGGCAGTTCAGGCATGGCTCGATAAAGCGCAGAGACAAAAAAGCCCGGTCTGGCCGGGCTTTTCAGTAAGGAAGCGCTTACTTGATTTTGGCTTCTTTGTAGATCACGTGCTGGCGGATCACGGGATCAAATTTCTTGATCTCCATTTTTTCCGGCATGGTGCGCTTGTTTTTGTCGGTGGTATAGAAATGGCCAGTGCCGGCGGAAGAAACGAGGCGAATTTTGTCACGCATGATGAATTACTCCTGAAAGCTGTCGTCGTCGGTTCAGATTTTAGTGCCGTTGGCGCGAATATCCGCCAGCACTTTGTCGATACCCACTTTATCGATGATGCGCATGCCTTTGGCCGATACGCGCAGGCGCACGAAGCGGTTCTCGGCAGCAACCCAGAAACGGTGGTAGTGCAGATTGGGTTCGAAGCGGCGACGAGTGCGGTTCATCGCGTGGGAAACGTTGTTACCGGTGACGGGTTTCTTGCCGGTTACCTGACAGACTTTGGACATGGGACACCTGTTGACTATGCCGCGACCCCGATGGAGGGAGGGCCACAAAAAAGAGCTGCGCTTTATATCAGAGAGTCACTGTTCAGGCAAGCCTGACCGCCGTGAGACGATGGACGGTCTTCACAGCAGACCGCGCTCGGCGAGAGACGCAACGGCACCATCGCCGACGATCATATGATCCAGCACGCGGATATCTACCAGTGCCAGCGCATCTCTCAGGCGCAGGGTGATGCGCTCGTCGGCCTGACTGGGTTCGGCGATACCGGAGGGATGATTGTGCGCGAAGATCAGCGCCGCTGCATTCAAGGTCAGGGCGCGCTGCACTACGTCGCGCGGGTAGACACTGCTGGCATCGAGCGTGCCCTGGAATAGCTCTTCACAGGCAATGACTCGGTGCTGGGTGTCGAGAAACAGGCACAGGAATACCTCGCGCCGGTAATCGCGCAGGTGTGCTTTCAGGTAGTGGCGCACATCGCTGGGGTTGTTAAAGACGGTGTCGCGCTGGAGATTTTCCATGAGATGTCGCCGCGCCATTTCCAGCACAGCTTGCAACTGGACAAAGCTGGCCGCACCCAAGCCGTGACGCGCGCAAAACTGGCGCTGATCCGCAGAGAGCAGCTGGCGCAGGCCACCAAAATCGGCCAGCAGCTCGCGAGCCAGATCGACGGCGGTTTTGCCGCGTGTGCCAGTGCGAAGAAAAATGGCCAGCAGCTCGGCATCAGAGAGTGCAGCGGCGCTCTGCGCTAATAATTTTTCGCGCGGGCGTTCATTGGCGGGCCAGTCGGTGATGGCCATAAAACCTCCTTGTTCACAGCAGCATGTAAGTGTGCACTAGCTTATGCACAGTGCTACGCAAGTCCTTGCGTGCGTGCTATCTTACCGCGCTTATTGACTGATGTTCTACAGACAGGTCCACACCATGACGGTATCGCTGGCCAACCGACAAATTTTGCTGGGCATTACCGGTGGAATTGCCGCTTACAAGGCGGCTGAATTGCTGCGGCGGATTCAGGATTGCGGTGCAGCAGTGCGCGTAGTGATGACACCTGCAGCCACTGAATTTATCACGCCGCTGACGCTACAGGCGCTATCCGGCCACCCAGTACACACCACACTGCTCGATCCAGAAGCCGAGTCGGGTATGGGGCATATCGAGTTGGCGCGCTGGGCGGATGTGCTGTTGGTGGCGCCGGCCAGTGCCGATTTTATGGCGCGACTGGTACAAGGTCAGGCCGATGATTTGTTGAGCGCGATCTGTCTGGCGACGCCAGCCCCTGTGTGTTTGGCGCCGGCCATGAATCAGGGCATGTGGCGCAATCCTGCCACACAGGCCAATGTTGATACATTAAAAGCCCGGGGCATCGCACTGTGGGGGCCGGCCGAAGGCGTGCAGGCTTGTGGTGACGTAGGGCCGGGCCGCATGTTGGAGGTGGATGATCTGCTGCGACACTTGGCGGCGCGATTTGATACCGGTTTGCTGGCGGGTAAACGCGTGTTGATTACAGCGGGCCCCACGCGCGAGGCGCTGGATCCTGTGCGCTATCTCAGCAATCACAGTTCCGGCAAGATGGGTTTTGCCTTGGCGCAGGCTTGCGCGGATGCGGGGGCTATCACTACTTTGGTGGCAGGTCCTGTGCATCTATCGACACCAGCGCGCGTGCAGCGAGAGGACGTGGTGAGTGCACAAGATATGTTTGATACGGTGATGCGTTTGATTCGCGATGTAGACATCATTATCGCTGCTGCTGCCGTGGCGGATTATCGTCCTGCCAGTGTCGCGGTAGAAAAAATCAAGAAGCAGGCGACGGAAAGTATGACGCTGGAACTGGTGCGCAATCCGGATATTATTGCCAGTGTGGCTGCGTTGACTGAGCGGCCATTCACGGTAGGGTTTGCCGCTGAAACGCAGCGTGTTGAAGAATACGCGCGGGATAAGATGAGCAGAAAAAAACTGGACATGATCGTAGCCAACGATGTCAGTCAGCCGGGCATCGGTTTTGCCAGTGATGACAACGCTGCAACGGTATTCTGGTCGGGTGGAGAACAGCAGTTTCCACAAATGGGCAAGCAGCAGCTTGCGCAGGCTATTGTGCGAACAGTGGCCTCTGTTTTTGAAGCACAGAAACAAAAATAACAGTGCATATGGCGCAAAAAACATAGCAATAGGGAGCAGGGCAAAGCGTGAAACATTTTGGCTCATTAACAACACGACAAAAAACGCAGATTACTGTGGCAGCAGTGCTGGTTCTCTTGCTGGCGTTTTCAATGATTGGTTACTTGCCGCGCGCCATTGATGATGCCAATTACAAGAGAGTGGGTGCCGCAGTTGATCAGTTGGCGGTAGAGCAGGCCGCTGTGATCAACCGGAATGTTGCCAAATTTCAGGCAGTACTCGAAGGGCAGATCAAGAGCCTTGGCCTAGGAGCGGTGTTGCAGCAGCCTGCCGAAGACGCTTGGCAAGCAGCTGCCGCGCAGCTACAGGCGGCAAATGCGGCGGCGGGTGTAATCA
>CAZZNL010000174.1:0-4247 GCA_964655625.1 uncultured Pseudomonadales bacterium | reverse complement strand
GCTTATCGAGATCAAACGCATGCATAGGCTGACCCAACGCCAGCAACACATAATTAGTGACATCCACCACCGGATCAATGCAGCGCACACCGGCACGACGCAGGCGTTCCGCCATCCACAGCGG
Organism: uncultured Pseudomonadales bacterium; assembly: GCA_964655625.1. Taxonomy (GTDB): domain Bacteria; phylum Pseudomonadota; class Gammaproteobacteria; order Pseudomonadales; family UBA7239; genus UBA7239. Next base: position 4,123 of record CAZZNL010000174.1, on the reverse strand, counting down.
GGTTATAGCAGCAGGATTGATGTTGCGAATCACCCTGCCGGCATAGCGAGCGCAATGCGCAGGCACACTCACAGAAACTTCACAAATATCATCAATAGATTTATCTACTTTATTGATTTCAAATGATTTTAATGGTGCACTTATCAGTGCGGACACTTCGCGTGCCAAACCGGCAATCCCTAAGCAATCGCCGCGATTGGGCGTAAGATCCACCTCAATAATACTGTCATCCAACTGCAGATACTCGCGAATACACTGCCCTGTTGGCGCATCTGCGGGCAACTCCCACAAGCCATCACTGCTCTCTGCCAAACCCAACTCCTGCTCAGCACAGAGCATGCCGAAAGATTCCACACCGCGCAGCTTGGCCTGCTTGATTTTGATTCCAGGCAGCTCAGCACCTAAAGTGGCAAAGGGGATCTTCAGGCCTGCACGCGCATTGGCTGCACCACAAACTACCTGTTTGAGCGCACCATCCGGATGGCCAGCCACCTGGCAGACACGCAATTTATCGGCATCAGGATGTTGCTCAATGGCCATGATTTCACCCACAACCACACCAGTAAACGCTGGCGCCACAGGTGTGACAGCATCCACCTCCAAGCCTGCCATCGTGATGCTGTCTGCCAACTGCTGCGCGCTCAACCCGCCACAATCCACATGCTCATCAAGCCACTTTTTATTAAATTTCATACAGTTATATCACTATTCTAATTTTTTACTTCATAAACAATTCTTAACTATAGCTCAATTTCTAGAATTGACCCAAAAATCTCGAATAATTCTCAAAAAATAAACGTAAGTCATTGACTCCATAGCGAAGCATCGCCAAACGCTCGACACCCATGCCAAAAGCCAAGCCCGTGTATTGCTGACTGTCGATACCAACGTGCTGGAATACATTGGGATGCACCATGCCGCAACCCATGACCTCCAACCAGCCGGTCTGCTTACAAATACGGCAGCCTTTCCCTCGACAGTGTGTGCACTGCATGTCCACTTCTGCCGATGGCTCGGTAAAGGGAAAGTAGGATGGGCGGAAGCGCACAGCCAGATCCGTCTCAAAAAATGCCTTAAGGAACTGGTCGATCAAACCCTTCAAATCGGCAAAGCTGACATTTTTATCCACCAGTAAGCCTTCTACTTGGTGAAACATGGGTGTGTGCGTCAGGTCGGAATCACAGCGATACACCCGCCCCGGGCAGATAATACGGATCGGCGGCTGTTTGTCTTCCGCTACAAAACGCTCCATCACCCGAATTTGCACCGGCGACGTATGGGTGCGCAACACGGTTTTTTCGTCGATATAAAACGTGTCGTGCATGGCGCGTGCAGGGTGATGATCGGGAATATTCAAGGCACCGAAATTGTGGAAATCATCTTCAATTTCCGGCCCTTCGACCAAAGCAAAACCCACACGGGCAAAAATCTCCCGGATACGCGCAATCGTGCGCGTCACGGGGTGCAATGAACCTGCGCTTTCGCCCCGACCTTCCAGGGTGACATCCAAACGCTCACTCGCCAACTTTTCGGCAATGGCAGCGCTGGCCAATACCTGTTGACGCGCCTCTATCAATGCCTGAATAGATTCTTTGACTACATTGATCTCTGCACCAGCCGCTGGCCGCTGTTCTGGTGGCAGTTGCCCCAAATTTTTCAGCAGCGCTGTCAGTGATCCTTTCTTGCCCAGATAATTAACACGCACATCATCCAGCGCGCGCTCACTGTCTGCCGTAGCAACCGCGTTGCGCGCTTCTTCAGCCAGAACTTGCAAGTTATCCATATACTCTTCTCTAAATCTTCTGCACAAAAATCATCTGTCAAAAACCAAACGACCCGCAAAAGCGGGCCGTCTGACTAACACTTGGCACAACCGATCAATCAAGCTGCCAACGCTGCCTTGGCCTTTTCTACCAGTGCAGCAAACGCTGGCTTATCGTGAACGGCGATATCAGCCATCACTCGACGATCCAATTCGATACCAGCTTTTTTCAAGCCAGCAATAAACTGGCTGTAGCTGATACCTTCAGCACGCGCCTGCGCATTGATACGCACGATCCACAACGAACGGAAATCACGTTTTTTGACGCGACGGTCACGAAATGCATATTGACCGGCTTTGGTGACGGCCTGCTTGGCAACGCGGTAGACGCGCGAGCGAGCACCTGAATAACCTTTGGCCTGTTTGAGAACTTTTTTGTGACGAGCATGTGCGGTAACACCGCGTTTTACGCGTGGCATGGTTTAGTCCTCTCTCACAGATTACGCATCATTTTATCGACCAATACAACATCTGACTTGTGAACCAAATCAGTGCCGCGCAGCTGACGCTTACGCTTAGTGGTCATTTTTGTGAGGATGTGGCTCTTGTTCGCATGCTTGCGTTTGTAGCCTGCTGCTGTTTTCTTGAAGCGCTTTGACGCGCCGCTGTGCACCTTGATCTTGGGCATGGTCTAACTCCGCATTGGAACACTTGTCGCAATAACAGCGGTGTTCTGGTTAATGACAAAAATAAGTCGGCTGACTTATTTCTTCTTTTTGGGTCCCATAACCATGGTCAGCTGGCGCCCTTCCATTTTTGGAAATTGCTCCACTGTGCCGTAGTCCACCAGATCGGCTTCGATGCGTTTCAGCATCTCCATGCCCAATTCCTGGTGAGCCATCTCACGACCGCGATAACGCAGCGTGATCTTGGCTTTGTCCCCATCTTCAAGGAAACGCATCAGGTTGCGTAGTTTTACCTGATAGTCTCCGTCTTCCGTCCCTGGTCGAAACTTAATTTCTTTTACTTGAACCCGGTGTTGCTTCTTTTTCTGTTCCGCTTTTTGCTTCTTCTGCTCGAACAAAAATTTACCGTAATCCATCACCTTGCAGACGGGCGGCGTGGCATCGGGAGAAATCTCCACCAGATCCAATTCCGCTTCTTCAGCGGCAGCCAACGCTTCGCGCAGACTGACCACTCCCACCTGATTTCCATCTGCGCCGATCAAACGCACTTCCCGCGCGCGTATTTCATCATTGATGCGCTGCTTGTTGGCGTTGGCCGCACCGCGATCTTTGTTCTCAACTGGCTGATTAATAACCTGTTCTCCGCTTTGCTACTGTCTGATCAGTGAAATTCAAGGACGCAAACGACCGCGCTGGAACACTTCGGATTGCAGATGGCTCAACAGCTGTTCCCAGCTCATCGCGCCCAATTCCGCCCCGTTGCGTGCCCGCACGGCCACCGTTCTTGATTCCGACTCCTTATCTCCTACTACCAGCAGGTAAGGCGTCTTCTGGATCGTATGCTCACGAATTTTAAAGCCAATCTTCTCGTTTCTCAAGTCAGATTGCGCGCGAAGCCCATGATTTTCAAGAAATTCTGTCAGTTCACGCACATAGTCGGCCTGCTTGTCAGTGATATTCATCACGACCGCCTGCACTGGAGCCAACCACAGCGGGAAAGCGCCTTCGTACTGCTCGATCAAGATGCCGATGAAACGCTCCAGCGAACCAAGAATCGCACGGTGCAGCATAACGGGCGTCTGACGCTGGCTGTGCTCATCGACATATTCGGCATCCAGGCGACCCGGCATATTGAAGTCAACCTGAATGGTGCCGCACTGCCACATCCGGCCAATGCAATCTTTCAAGGTGAACTCGATCTTGGGACCGTAGAAGGCACCCTCGCCCGGCTGAAGCTCAAAAGGCAGCCCCTTGGCGTTCAAAGCATCGGCCAGTGCAGCCTCGGCTTTGTCCCAGATTTCATCCGAGCCTACGCGCTCTTCCGGGCGCGTAGACAGCTTGATAATGACATCGGTGAAACCAAAATCTTCGTAAACCGAATACAGCAGGTCGATAAAGCTGGCCACTTCCGACTGGATCTGGTCTTCGGTACAGAAAATATGCGCATCGTCCTGCACAAAACCGCGCACTCGCATAATGCCGTGCAGCGCACCCGACGGCTCATTGCGGTGGCAGGAACCAAACTCTGCCATACGCAATGGCAATTCGCGATAGCTATGCAACGCCGCATTGTAGATCTGCACATGACAAGGGCAGTTCATCGGCTTGATGGCGTAATCGCGCGACTCCGACTCGGTGATAAACATATTCTGTGAATACTTACCCCAGTGACCGG
>CAZZNL010000173.1:0-4248 GCA_964655625.1 uncultured Pseudomonadales bacterium | reverse complement strand
CAACAGCACAGCCAACAACACACCCAACAACAGCTGAACTAACCGCATCAAGGCTCGCGAAATTGTCATAGCGTCAAACCTGTTCATTGCCAACGCCACAACCATAAACCCCGTACCCAACCACAGAGTCAAGAGCTGCCATTACTGCAAGCTTGCCACACCGTACATTTTTTTCTGGATGGCTTACTGTGCAACCCAAGCAGACAGGTTGAGGCCATCCCGCCATGACATTGAATCTCTTTGCAGACCCAACGCCAGCCATTGAAAGCATTTCATTGCCTGATGCAGAACTGCTGTTCCTGCCCTCACTGTTTACCCAACAGGAAGCCGATGCACTGCTGCAAGAACTGACCAATACCGTCAACTGGCAGCAAGAACGCATCCGCGTACACGGCCAGGAACACAACCTGCCACGCCTCACCGCATGGTATGGCGATACCGGACGGCGCTATCGCTACTCAGGCATTACCGTCAACGCAGAACCTTGGTCGCCTACGCTGCTACACATCAAATCTCGTGTGGAAGAACACAGCCACGGCACCCGCTTCAACAGCGTGCTACTCAACCTGTACCGCAACGGCAATGACGGCGTGGCATGGCATGCCGATGACGAACCCGAACTGGGCACACAGCCTGTCATCGCTTCTGTAAGCTTTGGCCAAGAGCGCCCGTTCCAACTGCGTCATCGCCATCAAGCCACCTTGAAATACAGCCTGCCCCTGCCACACGGTAGCTTGCTAATTATGCAAGGCAATACGCAACACGCCTGGCAGCACCAAATTCCTAAAAGCACAAAAGCCATGCAGCCGCGTATCAATCTCACCTTTCGTGTGGTGGGTGAATAGCATGCACGCCGCTTTATTGAACAGGATTTTCATAGAACACGGGATCAGTCACTGCCTGGACTTCCCAGACTTTATAGAAAATGGCATTGTGGCGCAGAAAGATGCCACGCGTGCCGAAGCCATGGCGGAGGTGCAGCTTAGCAAAGTGTCCTTGGAATTGAGGCAAGATCACTTGTTAGCTACCAATAATTTCGTTCAACCCTTCAACAACTTGGGCAAGCTCTTCTGGATTAACTGCGCCGATTTTCTTGCCGATTCGCTCCGTGGAAAGCGTGCGAACTTGGCTGATCTTTACCCAAGAACGCTTGGGCAACTTTGCTTTCAGGATTTCGTAGGTTAATGGAAATCCAGCACGCTGCTCCTGACTGGTAAGCGCCATAGCAATAACAGTTCCAGAACGTTCATTGAAGATATCTTGACTCAAAATAAGAACAGGACGCTCACCTGATCGCTCTCTACCTACGGTTGGGTTGAGATTAGCCCAGCGAATTTCCCCTCTCAATATTTTGGCCATGCCTCCAGCTCCTCTGACACCCCTTCGTCCGCCATGGCTCTTTCAAAAGCGGGATCAAGTTTTGCGCATTCCTCTGCCAAACGGCTACGCTCCAAACGCTCAAGCTTTTCCTGCACTGCTTCCTGGATAGCTCTGCTACGGTTGCTAAATACGTGCCGTCTCACCAAAGCATCTACTCTGGCAAGAACCCCTTCTTCGATTGTGATAGCTACCTTGGTCTGGCTCATGAGGCTAACCTTTTTAGGTATGACGATTTATCGTACTCTTGGGATTGAGTTGAAGCAAGCGCAGGCAACGAAAGGCGACACATACAACTTGCGAAGTAAATGCGCCAACTGAAGCTGTCCAGCGAATGAATGTGAGCGTGCTTGAGCGGCCTGTTAGATGCCCAATTGATCAACAGGATAAATGCGCATAATCTGTGCGCACTAAACTTCTTTGGATTGCCACCATGCTTGCCATTTATGACCTCACCGCCCCCAAAAAGCCAACAAATCTTAGTGTAAACAGTGACTTACTGAAAAAAGCCAAGGAGTTAGACATTAACCTTTCCGCTGCTCTGGAGCAAACACTCGCCGAACAGGTGCGTGCCAAACAGCGCGCTGGATGGCTGGCAGAGAACCGTACTGCCATTGCAGCTTACAACACCCTGGTGGAAACCCATGGCACTTTTAGCGACAGCATCCGGAGCTTCTGATGCCACAATTCACTGCCTACCAGAACAAGAACGCCCAAACCAAAAAGCTGATTCCTTTTCTGTTGGATGTGCAAACCGAGCTACTGGATGAGCTGCAAACACGGGTTGTTGTGCCTCTGACTTCAGCTGAAAAGAACGTAGCCCAACAAATGTCCAGACTGACACCATTACTTAAAATTGATGGCGAAAACTATTTGATGCTTACACCTCAACTTGCCGGTATAAATAAAAAAGAGCTTGGAAAACCTGTCGCAGATTTGTCCAGCTCACGAACCGAGATTATAGTGGCACTGGACTTTTTGGTTACCGGCTTCTAGGCATCTAACGACGAACTGAGGGGCGAGCGCTTGCGCGGACCCCAGTGAGCGCAGCGAACATCTTGAGCGACAATTAGGCACCTAAGACTGCCCCATGATTAAAGCTGGCTTACCTTCTTCAAAGTTTATTGGCATAGAAAACAGTGGAGGAGGCAGCAATGATAGAGATGACACTGTTGTTAATAGCTCTGATACTGCACCCCTTCCTAGTGATTGGAGGTATCCTGATAATTCTAGGAATGATCTTTGGATTCATACAGCTCGTAATTGACGAATGGCATCGCAACAATAGAGCCGATCAACAGCGACAACGGGAGGCAGAGCGCACCAAAACCAAGTAACGCCTGGTAAAAAAATTTTCCTTTTGTCCAATTTCTCTAAATTCGGCAGGAGCTCGCCAAGCCTATCCAATACCTGTCGCCTTCTCTCTGGGCTTTCGCCAGCATGCCGGGCGATTGTGTTGGCGAGCAGATAAATCTAACAACGCCCAGTCTGAGACTAAACTTATGCCCACACCTCCTCCCACCCTCACCATAGGCCGCCTGGCAAAACAGGCTGGCGTTGGTGTAGAAACCATTCGCTATTACCAGCAGCGCGGCCTGCTGCCTGTGCCAGCCGGTAATGGCAGCTACCGCCAATATCCCGTGGCACTGGTGGAGCGCATTGGCTTTATCAAACGCGCCCAAGAATTGGGCTTTTCACTCGATGAAATTATGGAATTGTTGCAGATGGATGAAAGTATGGAGCGAGACAACATCCGTCAATTAGCCGCCAAAAAAGCCGCGCAGATTCAACAAAAAATTGATGATTTGCAACGCATTCAAACCACATTGCAAGCGCTGGTCAGCTGTTGCGCCAATACCGGCACTCAAACACCTTGCCCCATTATTGCCACGTTGACAGCGCCGCAAAAAAACTAACGACGCGCCGCCACGCGCAACTGCGTCAGCACTTCTTTGGAAGGGTAACCTGTTTGTGCCGCATGGCGGCTTGCCTGGAATTGAACAATGGCGCGGCGCGAAGCATCACCAATTTTTCCATCCACTTCACCACTGTAAAAACCTTGTGCCGCCAGTAAACGCTGCAACTCTTCTGCTTCGGATTGAGACAAAGGCGTATAGGGGCGCTGCCAGTCTTGTTGCAAACCATGTTTACCGGCAATTCTGTCTGCCAACAAACCCACCGCTAGCGCGTATTTGTCAGCGTTGTTGTAGCGTTTTAGCACGGTAAAGTTTTTCTGCAACGCAAATACAGGGCCTTGATTACCTTGCAGCGCCAATAAATTGCCAGTGCTATTTTTTTGCTGGCCGGGAGTCACTTCATAACCCCAGCGTTCGCCGCTGCGCCAGCCATTTTTCTTCAGCAAGTTGGCAGCTGTTGCCAACGCATCAGGCACGGAGTGCCAAATATCACTTCTACCATCGCCGTCACCATCAACGGCATACAATAAATAACTGGTAGGAATAAATTGCGTATGTCCCATCGCGCCCGCCCACGAGCCGAGAAAATCCGCCTGTTGCACAACACCGCGCTGCAGCACCTTAAAGTCAGCCACCAGATGGGTGCTAGCATAACGGGAGCGCTTGATATCGGCGTAAGCCAAAGTGGCCAGTGCTTGTGGGATGTAGTGCAAGCTATCCGGCTTTTGCAGCGCTGCACCATAACCGGATTCCATCGACCAAATAGCCAATAAAATGTAGCGATCCACACCGCTATTGCGCTCGATGCGCTGTAACACTGGCGCGTACTGCTGCAACTTTTCACGCCCAGCTGCCACGGTGCGCTCATTGACGCGATTATCAATGTATTCCCAAGCTTCTGCCTTGAACTCTGGTTGATATGCCGCCTTTTCCAACACAACAGCATCTTGCGTGG
>CAZZNL010000172.1:2530-4249 GCA_964655625.1 uncultured Pseudomonadales bacterium | reverse complement strand
GTGCATCGGCGTGATCCGGCAAGCGCTGGCGCCACAACTGGCGAATCAACGCGTGCACGGCCTGCGCCTGTTCTGGGGTAGCCGTCTGCCCTGTGCCGATGGCCCATACCGGTTCGTATGCGACCACCAGCTGACGCAACTGCGCCGGTGTCAGAACATCCAATACGGCGTGCAACTGCCGCGTAATCACCGCCTCCATGGCACCCGTTTCGCGCTCGGCCAGGGTTTCTCCCACGCACAGCACAGGTGTTAGGCCACAAGCGAGCGCCTGCGCAATTTTGGCGACCACCTGGCTATCAGTTTCGCCCAATAGCGCCCGCCTTTCTGAATGGCCGACCAACACATAGCGGCACCCCATGTCTGCCAACATAGCTGCCGCCACTTCGCCGGTGTATGCACCGGCCTCGTATTCGCTGACATTCTGCGCGCCCCAATAAACAGGGCTGTTCGTCAATTTTTCACGGCACAGCGGCAAATAGGGAAACGGTGCGCACACCGCAACTTGTGTTTGCTTCAGCGCGGGCAACTGGCTCAACAGCGCTTGCAGCAGCGACGAGATACTGGCCTGCGTGCCGTGCATTTTCCAGTTGCCGATTACCAGCGGCTGGCGAGATGAATGCGTCATAGTGACTCCTTAAGACAATGCCATTTAAGACAATGCCGTTTCAACCACGTTGGCCAGTTCTGCGGCCAATGGCTTGACCACATCGGCATCGGCACCTTCCACCATCACTCTCACCACCGGTTCTGTGCCGGAAGGACGCAGCAACACACGCCCTTGCCCACCCAGTTTTTCCTCTGCGCGCTGCACGGCCGCGCTGATAACAGGGTACTGGGCGAGATCAAATTTTTGCTGCGCGCGCACATTGATCATCACTTGCGGAAATTTATGCATACCGTGTCGCGCATCCGCCAATTTGCTATTGCTGGTGCGCAGCGCCAACAACACCTGCAGTGCCGATACGATGCCATCACCGGTTGTGGTGACATGATTGCAAACGATATGCCCCGATGATTCACCACCGAGATCCCAGCCATTTTTTTGCATCGCCTCAATAACATAGCGATCGCCAACATTTGTACGCACAAATGGAATCTTGCGCTGCTGCAAAGCCAATTCGAAACCGAGATTGCTCATCAAGGTGCCGACGACACCATTGCACTCACCACGCGCTTGTTGATCGCAAGCAATAATAAACAACAGTTCATCGCCGTCCACCAACTCACCATGATGATCGACAAATACCACGCGATCGCCATCACCATCCAAAGCAATACCCAGATCGGCCGACTGCTCCAATACGGCGCGCTGCAACTCACCCGGATGGGTTGAGCCACAATTCTGGTTGATATTGAGGCCATCCGGTTTAGTCGCCATTTCAATGACATCCGCGCCGAGTTCGCGCAATACATTTGGCGCGATGTGATAGGTAGCGCCGTTGGCGCAGTCCACCACGATACGCAGGCCGCGCAAATGAAATCCGGACGGCAATGTGCCTTTACAAAATTCGATATAGCGACCGGCGGCATCGGTGATGCGCCGCGCTTTACCGAGCAGTGTCGGATCGACAATGTGCATTTCCTCATCGAGTTCAGCTTCAATTTCTCGCTCGATGGCATCCGGCAACTTTCTACCATCAGCACCAAAAAACTTAACGCCGTTGTCACCGTGCGGATTGTGTGAAGCGCTGATAACTATGCCCGCCTGTGCATTGAACG
>CAZZNL010000172.1:0-2520 GCA_964655625.1 uncultured Pseudomonadales bacterium | reverse complement strand
ATTGACGCCCGCGCTGATCAACCCCGCTTCTAATGCAGACTCAAACATATAACCGGAAATGCGCGTGTCTTTGCCGATCAAGATCAGCTTGCGATTGTCGCTGGCATGACGCGCCATAACCTGGCCTGCTGCCCAACCCAAGCGCAACACAAAATCGGGCGTGATGGGAAACTCGCCCACGCGACCGCGAATACCATCGGTGCCAAAATATTTTCTGCTCATAGCATTACCTGTTCTTTGTCATTCACGGCACGCCACACCGCCAGCATATCGACGGTGGCCGCAACATCATGCACGCGCAAAATACGCGCACCGCGATCCAGTGCTGATTGTGCCAGCGCCAGCGATGCCGGTACACGATCACCGGCTGCCCTGCCCGTTAGTTTACCCGCCATAGATTTGCGCGACAGACCGACCAATAGCGGATAAGGCAACTGCGCCAACACAGACAAATGGCGCAACAAGGCCAGATTGTGCGCCAAGGTTTTACCAAACCCGAAACCGGGGTCAAGCACGATACGCGACGCAGCCACCCCAGCTTGCTCACAAACTTGTGCGCGCTGTTGCAACCAGGTGCAGACATCGCTCACCACATCGTTGTAGTGCGGGCTGTCTTGCATCGTACCCGGCTCACCCTGCATGTGCATCAAACATACCGGCAAACCCGTTGCTACTGCGGCCTCCAGAGCCCCTTCGCGCTGTAAAGCTCGCACATCATTGATCAAACCAGCACCGTGCGCAGCGGCTGTCGTGATCAACACGCTGCTACTGGTATCGACCGAAATAACGGTATCGAAACGCGCTGCCAACGCCTCGACGATCGGCAGCACACGATCCAATTCTTCTTGCATGGAAACAGGTGCTGCACCAGGTCGGGTTGATTCGCCACCGACATCCAGAATGCGCGCACCATCGGCGATCATGGTTTCTGCAACACGCAGACAGTGGTCGAGATCTGCTTTGCCGTTGCGATAAAACACGCCGCCGTCCGAAAAAGAATCCGGCGTGATATTGAGAATACCCATCACGACGGGATGCGAGAGATCCAGTCGCTTTTTACCGCACTGCAAATTCACCGATAACGCATCAATGTTCGCCCGCAGGGCCACCTATGGGCGCAGCGCCATTAGTGCCGGCATCCGTTTTGGCCGCACCGTCTTGCGGGGTGTTGCCATCATTGGAAGTGTTGTGCCAATCGCGCGGCGGACGCACAGCACGACGCGCCATCAAATCATCCACTTGTTCGCTGTCGATGGTTTCATATTCCAACAGCGCATCTTTCATCGCCTCCAGAATATCCGTATTGGCTTGCAACAGTGCCGTTGCCTGCGCGTAGCAAGCGTCCAAAATACTTTTGATTTCGGTGTCGATCAATTCCTCTGTGCGCGGCGAAATATTTTTCTCGCGAAAACCTTCACCATCGCGCGCATCGTAATCCAGCGGACCCAATTTCTCAGACAGGCCATAGTTGACAACCATAGCTCGGGCAATGCGCGTGGCCATCTGGATATCACTATAAGCACCGGTAGAAACACCATCAGCGCCGTAAATCATTTCCTCTGCAATACGGCCACCGTAAGAAGTAGCGATGTCACTCAACAATTTGCGTTTGCTGGTGCTGATACGATCCGCTTCCGGCAGAAACCAGGTAATTCCCAACGCCCGCCCGCGCGGAATAATCGTGACTTTGTGGATGGGATCATGCTCCGGCATCAAATAGCCGACAATGGCATGGCCTGCTTCGTGATACGCTGTCATGGTTTTTTCCTGCGCCGACATCACCATGCTCTTGCGCTCTGCGCCCATCATGATTTTGTCGCGCGCTTTCTCAAACTCTTCTGTTGTCACTAAACGGCGATTGCCGCGCGCAGCAAACAGTGCCGCCTCATTGACCAGGTTAGCCAGATCCGCACCGGAAAAACCCGGTGTGCCGCGCGCAATCACCGATGCGTCCACCGATTCATCCAGCGGCACTTTGCGCATATGCACTTTCAAGATTTGTTCTCGGCCGCGAATATCAGGCAGGCCGACATACACTTGTCGATCAAAGCGACCGGGGCGCAGCAGCGCCGTATCCAACACATCCGGACGGTTGGTGGCCGCAATCACAATCACACCTTCGCTGCCTTCAAAACCATCCATTTCGACCAGCAACTGGTTCAATGTTTGCTCCCGTTCATCGTGACCGCCGCCATGACCACCACCGCGATGACGACCGACGGCATCAATCTCGTCGATAAACACGATACACGGCGCTTGACGCTTGGCCTGCTCGAACATATCGCGCACACGCGATGCACCGACACCGACAAACATTTCGACGAAATCCGAACCGGAAATCGAGAAAAACGGCACTTTGGCTTCACCGGCAATCGCTTTGGCCAACAGCGTTTTACCGGTACCCGGCGGGCCGGACATCATCACACCGCGTGGATTTTTGCCGCCTAGTTTTTGAAAGCGCGACGGATCGCGCAGAAACTCTACCAATTCACTGACATCTTCTTTTGCTTCATCCAAACC
>CAZZNL010000171.1:1726-4263 GCA_964655625.1 uncultured Pseudomonadales bacterium | reverse complement strand
GTGGTTTCCACCTGAAATATGGCATTGGGTGCTACAGGGTGCCTGTCTGTTAGCAACCTTATTTGCTTTTGGACGCTTAGGGCTCTATCGCTCGATCATTCGCTATATGGGCCAGCAGGCTATCTTTGCGGTGATGCAGGGGGTGTTGATCTCGGCACTGATTGTCGCTGTGGTGGCTTATATGAGCGATATGTTCATGCCGCGCTCAGTACCCGTTATCTACCTTTGTTTTGCTTATATCTTTATCGGCGGTTCGCGAATGTTGATCCGCGCCTAGTACCACAAAGGGATACAGCTGCACCGTGAGCGCGTAGCCATCTACGGCGCAGGCACTTCAGGCTTACAGGTCTATAAAGCGCTGATGCACGGCAACGATTACAAGCCTGTTCTTTTTTTGGATGATAACTTGTCGAAGCAGGGCATGATTCTCGACGGCTTGCCGGTTTTTGCCACACTTAACGTTCCGCTATTGCTAGAGCGCCACGGCATTACGCGAGTGCTATTGGCGATGCCTTCAGTGTCGCCCCAGCGGCGCCAAGAGATCATGCGTGATTTGTCTAGCATGGGCATTGCTTCACAAATGGTTCCCGGAATTGAGGAGTTGTTGGATAGCGCATTGCGCGGCAGTAATAACGTCAGCCAAGTTTATGACAACATCCTGGGTCGTGTTCCTGTAGCGCCTGATGAGCATCTACTCGATCGTTGTATTCGCATGCAAGTCGTGATGGTGACTGGTGCTGCTGGTTCCATTGGCAGTGAGTTGTGTCGCCAGATTTTGATGAGCCAGCCGCGTACTTTGTTGTTAGTGGATAACAATGAATTTGGCCTCTATCAAATCCATCAGGAATTACAGCAGTCTCTGCCGGTTAGTGGCGATAAGCAAAATATTGAGCTTATTCCTCTGCTGGCGAATGTGGCCGATCAGCGCCATATGACAGAAATTGTGCGCACATTCCAAGTGAAAACCATTTATCACGCCGCTGCTTACAAGCATGTTCCTATTGTTGAGAACAATGTTGTTGAGGGCGTGCGCAACAATGTTCTGGGAACTTGGTCGCTGGTGCGTGCGGCAGCAGAAAATGCTGTTGATACGTTTGTGCTGATTTCTACAGATAAAGCTGTGCGCCCAGTCAGTATCATGGGTGCCAGCAAACGTTGCGCAGAATTGATTTGCCAGGCTTATGCACTGGGCAACTCAGCAACCCGTTTTTGTATGGTGCGCTTTGGCAATGTTCTCGGCTCATCGGGTTCCGTGGTGCCATTATTTTTTGAGCAAATCAATGCCGGCGGCCCGGTGACAGTGACACACCCAGAAGTGGTGCGTTACTTTATGACCATTCCAGAAGCAGCTCAGCTGGTGCTGCAGGCTGGCAGTATGGGCGAGGGCGGTGAAGTATTTGTGCTGGACATGGGTAAGCCGGTACGCATTATGGAATTGGCCGAGCGCATGATTGCGCTATTAGGACGTTCACTGCGCAATGAAAAGAATCCGGACGGTGATATTGAAATTGTGATCACGGGTCTCAGACCTGGTGAAAAATTGTATGAGGAATTGATTCTCGGTGATCAGGTTACGGGCACAGGCCACCCGATGATTATGCGCGCTGAAGAAAAATATCTCGAACTGCCCAATCTCCTGGTGTGTCTTGAGCAGATCACCCAGGCGTGCACAGAGGGTGATTGCCAGACTATTCGCAATTTGTTGGCGGAAGTGGTGGGCGGATTGGCGGATAATCCCATCAATGACATCGTATGGCAGCGCAGTCATGCGCATTTGCCGCCGCAAAAGGTAGAGTCTTCAAACGTCACGCCATTGCTGCGCAATCGGCAATAACTTCAATCCATCTTTATTGCTGTTGTGAGAGCTGAATAACAGCCGGGTCTTCAGGGTCCTCTTCTTTCCATTTTGCTAAATACTCAGCGGCACGTTCTGCTTGTTGTGACTGCATCGCAATATCAATGCGCGCCAAGCGCACATCGCGATTGTAGCTGGGCAGTGTTACTGCTTTATCCAATACTGTCAGTGCTTTCTCAGCGCTACCTTGTTGGCTTAGTGCCAATGCGTACAAGTAATAGAGATGTGGGTCATCACTGTGTTGTGTTGCTTGTTGCAGCTGTAATGTCGCCGAATCGATCTGTTTGTTGCGCACTAACCAGAGTGCATAAGCCATGCGCAAATCGGCGCTGTCTGGCACAGTCTTCATGGCTGCTTGCAGTACACGTTCAGCATCACCTTCGCGCTGCATGGATCTGTATAGATCAGACAAGTTTATTGATGCGGGAATATAGTAGGGCTCACGCTGTATTGCTGTTTGTAGTAGTGTTTCAGCATCGGTCATGCGTTGTTCACGAATAGCGAGACTGGCGAGATTGGTCAGTGCTGAAGCGCGATCGACATTGATTTGTTGGCTGTCGATATATTCCTGTCGCGCGCGCGAAAAGCTGCTGTCGCTTTGTGCTGCGGGATTGCCAGCCAAGATTCTGGCGGCTTCGCTGCGTATGGCACGACGCTCATCTTGTAGTAGCGGTATTAGTAC
>CAZZNL010000171.1:228-1716 GCA_964655625.1 uncultured Pseudomonadales bacterium | reverse complement strand
CGGTGGAATAAGTTCTGCAACACGCAACGCGCCTAAACGAATCAGCGGGTCGGCGTTGCCCAGCATATCGGCAATCAGCAATAAGGAATTTCTGGTTGGAAAATTGCCGAGCAAGCTGATGGCAGAAGCGCGCACAATCGCTGCTTGTTTGCTGTCCAGGATCAGTTGTTGTAATGCGCGGTAGCTGCTCGGTTTTCCCAATCGCGCGGCATGCAGTGTTTCGCCATAATGTGGTTTTCTCCAGTCAGTTCCTGCGTGCTGATCAATCGCACTTGCTGCCCACGCAGCTGATTTGTCGGTATGACAGTTATTGCAAGCATTGGGTGTGTCGATACTTTGCGAGAGATCGGGGCGAGGAATACGCATACTGTGATCGCGGCGCACATCCACAGTCATATACGTTTTTGTCGGCATATGGCAATCAATGCAGAAACTTCCCGCTTGCTTGGCGCTGTGCATAGTGTGTTGTGGTGTGTCATACGTTGCGTTATGACATTGCAAACACAGGCCATTGCCTTCAATTTTTACTTTGTTGCTGTGTGGATTGTGACAGTTGCTACAGGTAACGCCTTGCTGCGCCATTTTGCTTTGCAGGAATGAGCCATATTCGTAGACCTCATCCTGAATTTGTCCATCGGGGTGGTACAGCGTTTCATCCAGCAATGAAGGCAAAAACGCGTCGAGTAAATATTTCTCGTGATTGCTGGAGTTGATGCGGCCGCGACGGCTGTGACACTGTGCGCATTGTTCAATTTGCTGGCTGTCACTGGGGGAAAGGCGCACCGGCTTTTGTGTGTCTGTCTGGTGCTGCCACAGGTTAAGTGCACCGGACGTCAACGTAATAGCAAAACCTTTTTGTGCCAATTGAGAAGTTTGTGGGTCTTTTGCCCACGCTAAGTGATTGGACGCCGGGCCGTGACACGATTCACAGCCAACGCCGACTTCTTGCCAGGTAGAGTGAAAGCTGTTGTTTTGTGCGTCGAAATTTTTAGCAAAGTTTGTCGTGTGGCATTCAATACACATGTGATTGGCGTTGTGAGATGGCGAGCGCCAGTGCAGCACATCGCCGGGTACAATTTTCTCGTCTGCATACAAGTGAAACCACTGATGGCCACCTTGAGTATTTGGGCGAGAATCCCAGGCAAAGGGCAGACTTTGCCAATGGCCTGAGGGCAGGGCGGTCAGGTATTGTTGTAAGGGAAATACTCCAAAAGTGTATTGCAGCTCCAGCGTTGCCGCAGATGCCGTGTTTTGATCGGTGCTAATACGGTATTGCTTGTTTTCACCATGAAAGGTGGATTGCTGCTGATGATGCTTTAGAGCTGGCGCGGCAAAGTTACCGAGTACGGCACCTTCGGTTGCAACCGGCATCATGGCTTGTTGGTGATGTGAGCCATGCCATTGTTGGTATTCAGCTTGATGGCAAGTTTGACAGGCGCCGCTGCCGACGTAGGTAGCAGGTGCTATTGCAGAGGAGGACTGCGGTAC
>CAZZNL010000171.1:0-218 GCA_964655625.1 uncultured Pseudomonadales bacterium | reverse complement strand
GCTGCATGTTGCGCGTTTTTTTCTGCGGGTGGCGTGCTAGTCGATGAAGGTTTGCCGCAGCCCAAAAGACCTAGAGGCAGCAAGAGGAAAAACAACAGAAAGGCTGGAATTTTAGGCATTTTGTAGGCGTTGTTATCAGTGGTTTTGCAGTATACCCCATGCTAGGATGCGCCTCCCTGCGGAGGTGGTCAGTATGTCTAGCACTACGTCGAATGATT
>CAZZNL010000170.1:0-4284 GCA_964655625.1 uncultured Pseudomonadales bacterium | reverse complement strand
GGAATGGCGCGATCAATCATCTCTTGCAGTTGTGATTCGCCGATGCCAAACAGATGCAAACGCAAAATGGTTTGCTGTTCATAGTGGGGAAAATGTTTGGCGATATAGGGCAGCACGCTGTCGCTGAGCATGGCTTCCAATTCGCGCGGAATTCCCGGTGTACAGAACACGAGACAATGGTTTAAGCGCAAACCAAAACCCACGGCACTGCCGATAGGGTTAGGCAATAAGAAAGCAGTGGAGGGTAGTAGTGCCTGCTTGCGATTGGCGGTATTGAGTGGAATTTTTTTGTCATCACACCATTGCGCAAGATGCGCCAGTGCTGTGCTGTTTTCAGTGAGTGTATCGCCAGCAGCTTGTGCTAGAGCCGCTGCTGTTAAATCATCGCTGGTGGGGCCAAGGCCGCCGTTGACGATCAAAACATCTGCATCGGCGCTGATTGTTAACAGCTCGTGAGCGAGTAAATCGAGATCATCACCGATCGTGACTTTACGATAGACCGCCAGGCCTAACGTGGCCAATGCATCGGCAATGCGTACGGCGTTGGTATCGGTGGTGGTGCCGCGCATCAGTTCACTGCCGGTCATCAATAACTGAATGCGCATGGTGGAAAAGTCCTAATGATTACATGCCAGCATTTTTGATCAGATATTTGACCAGCGTGACAATGGTTGTGATAAATACAACGGTAAAAATGAGACCGGAGATAATGTAAACCTTGATATTGCCCTTGCCGAAATCGCGCTCGCGGTTTTTGCTGCTTTGCACGCCAAAAGCGGCAGCCAGAGTGCTCAACACAATGGCTCCCAAGCCGGGTGCGTTGTTTGATTGCTTTTCTGATGTGTCGTCAGTCATGTTGTTCGTATCTCAATCGTCATAGGCCAGAATAGGTGACAGGGCACGTTCCACTTCGGCCACTGTTTGCCCTTTGCGAGCGGCCAATGCTTCCACTTGGTCGCGCAAAATTTTTCCGGTGGCAAAGTAGCGCGCTTGAGGGTGCGCCATATACCAACCGCTGACACTGGCCGCGGGCAGCATGGCATAAGAGTCGGTGAGTGTCACTCCGCTATTTTTTTCTGCCTCCAACAGGGCAAACAGTTTGCGTTTTTCTGTGTGATCCGGGCAGGCTGGGTAGCCTGGCGCAGGGCGGATGCCGCGATAGCGTTCACGAATCAATTCGTCATTGTTGAAGTTTTCATCGGCGGCATAGCCCCAGAATTCTTTGCGCACCCGTTGGTGTAAGTGTTCGGCAAAGGCTTCTGCCAAGCGATCAGCTAATGCTTTCACCATGATGGCGGAATAGTCGTCATGCTTGGCTTTGTATTCCATTACCAATTCTTCGGCACCCAAACCGGCAGTGACCACAAACGCGCCGACATAATCCTGCAGGTTTGTCGATTTAGGTGCGACATAATCTGCCAATGACAGCAGCGGTGCTTCGTCATTCTTGTGATTTTGCTGGCGAATGTGATGCAAGGTGCTCAACACCGTATTGCGCGTTGCATCGCTGTAGATTTCGATATCTTCACCGTTGACTTGATTGGCAGGCCATAAACCAAAAGTTGCATTGGCGCGCAGACGTTTATTGCTGATCAAGTCATTGAGCATAGTTTGGGCATCGTGAAACAGGTTTCTTGCTGCTTCACCGACCACGGCATCTTCCAGAATGTTTGGATACTTTCCTGCCAGTTCCCAGGTGATAAAGAACGGTGTCCAGTCGATAAACGGCAACAGTGCTTCCAGTGGATAATCGCTAAGAATATGTAAGCCGGGTTGTGCCGGAATGGCTGGCACATAGCCATCCCAGTCAATTTTGGAGCCGATTTTTTGCGCTTCTTCGAAAGGCACTAAATGCTCACCAGTGCGGCGTTTGGCGGTGCGCTCGCGCACTTGCTCATACTCTGCTTGTAATTTGTTGACATAGTCAGCACGCAGATCAGCAGAGAGCAGAGTGGTGACTACGCCAACAGCGCGCGAAGCATCGGGTACATACACCACTTGGTTGTTCTTGTATTTGGGTTCAATTTTGACTGCGGTGTGGGCTTTGGATGTGGTGGCACCGCCGATCAACAGTGGCACTTGATAATCCAAACGCTGCATCTCACGGGCGACATGTACCATTTCATCCAGCGATGGAGTGATCAAACCGGAGAGGCCGATAAAGTCGGCGTTTTCTTCCTTGGCCACTTGCAGGATTTTTTCGCAGGGAACCATGACGCCCAGATCAACCACATCAAAATTGTTGCAGCCGAGTACCACGCCGACAATGTTCTTGCCAATGTCGTGCACGTCACCTTTGACGGTAGCCATCACGATCTTGCCATTACTGCTTTTGCTGCCATCTTTTTCGGCTTCAATAAAAGGCGTGAGGTGAGCCACGGCTTGTTTCATCACGCGTGCACTTTTCACTACTTGTGGCAGGAACATTTTGCCAGCGCCAAACAGATCGCCGACTACGTTCATGCCATCCATCAATGGGCCTTCGATCACGTCCAGCGGTTTGCTGCTGGCGAGCCGCGCTTCTTCGGCATCTTCAACAATCCAGTTGGTGATGCCATGCACCAAAGCATGTTCAATACGTTTGTTGACGGGCCATTCACGCCAACTGAGGTCTTCTTCTTTTTTGGTTGTGCCGTCGCCTTTGTAATTGTCGGCAATGGCCAGTAATGCTTCGGTGGCACCGGCATGACGGTTGAGCACAACGTCTTCTACTTTTTCGCGCAATTCTGCCGGCAGGTCGTCATAAACCGCTAGCTGGCCTGCGTTGACAATTGCCATATCCAGACCGGCTTTGATGGCGTGGTACAAGAAAACCGAGTGGATGGCTTCACGCACCGGGTTGTTGCCGCGAAATGAAAAAGACACATTGGACAGGCCGCCGGATACCAAGGCGCCGGGCAGGTTTTGTTTGATCCAGCGCGTGGTTTCAATGAAATCGACGGCGTAGTTGTTGTGTTCTTCAATGCCGGTGGCGATAGCAAAAATATTGGGGTCAAAAATAATATCGTTGGGATTGAAGCCGACATCATTGACCAAAATGTCATAGGATTTTTTGCAGATTTCAATGCGCCGCGCCAGTGTGTCACCTTGGCCTTGTTCGTCAAACGCCATCACCACAATGGCTGCGCCGTAGCGCTGGCACAGCTTGGCTTGCGCGATAAATTTATCGACACCTTCTTTCATGCTGATCGAGTTGACAATCGCTTTGCCCTGCGTGCATTTGAGACCGGTTTCGATCACTTCCCATTTCGAGGAATCGAGCATCACCGGTACTTTGGCAATATTGGGTTCAACGGCGATCAGGTTGGAGAAATGTTTCATCGCAAACAGCGAGTCGAGCATCGCCTCATCCATGTTGATGTCGATGACCTGCGCGCCGTCATTGACTTGCTCTTCTGCTACGGCGAGTGCAGCGTTGTAATCGCCATCCATCACTAGACGTTTGAATTTGGCTGAGCCCGTGACGTTGCAGCGTTCACCGACATTGACGAACAGTGAGTCCTTGTCGATGGTGATGGCTTCCAATCCTGACAAACGCAATGCCGGTGGAATTTGCGGTATGGCACGCGGTTTGTAGTTGCCTTCGCGTATCACTTGATGGATGGCGGCAATGTGTGTGGGTGTGGAGCCACAGCAACCGCCGATAATGTTGATAAAACCGCTGCTGGCAAAATCTTCAATAATTTCTGCCATTTCCTCTGGTGTTTGGTCGTAGCCGCCCATTTCGTTGGGCAGGCCTGCATTGGGGTGGGCGCTGGTATAAATGCCCGCCACACGAGACAGTTCTTCAATGTGCGGGCGCATCTCTTTGCCGCCGAGCGCACAGTTCAGGCCGACGGAAATCGGGCGTGCATGGGCAACAGAGTTCCAAAATGCTTCTACGGTTTGTCCGGTCAAAGTGCGACCGTCTTTGCCGGGTATCGTGCCGGAAATCATGATGGGCAATTCGATGCCACTGTCTTCAAAATACTGGCGCGTCGCAAAAATGGCGGCTTTACAGTTCAGTGTGTCGAACACCGTCTCGATCAAAATGATGTCTGCGCCGCCTGCCACCAGATGCTGACAAGCTTCGTAGTAGTCGCGCACCAACTCATCCCATTCGATCGAGCGCTTGGAAGGTTCGTTGACATCGCAAATGGTACAGGCCGCCTTGGTGGTGGGGCCGAGTACGCCGGCGACAAAGCGCGGTTTTTCCGGTGTGCTGGCTGCATCGCACAGTTCGCGCGCCAAGCGTGCGGCTTCGCGGTTGAGTTCGGGCACCAAATCTTCCAGATGGTAGTCAGC
>CAZZNL010000169.1:0-4284 GCA_964655625.1 uncultured Pseudomonadales bacterium | reverse complement strand
GTCCGTGCGGGACCCGACGCGCTGGCACTGCCGGCGCGTCGTCGTTTGCGGGCGACGCGAGGCCGGTCCGGGGCGCGCCGCTCGTTCCCAGGGGACGGGTGGCCGAGTGGTTTAAGGCGCACGCCTGGAAAGTGTGTGTACGTTAATAGCGTACCCAGGGTTCAAATCCCTGTCTCACCGCCATTTACTTGTCCGATATGATCCGACCAAGTCTACAAATCCCGCAAATTAGCGGGATTTTTTGTGTTTTTTAGTCCTAAATTGCCTATACCTGTCTACTTGCATCCATGGGTAAAAGTGTGGGTAAAAGATAAATGCTGCGTCAGAACTTTGCTTCCGCCATCAGCCAGATCTTGGAGGTATCTGTGATGGTGGCGACATCACCGCTCTGGTAGTCCGCATACTTCAAGGTGAGCGTGTAGTTCTTGGCGAAGGTTTTTGCTACCTGCAGGTTGGTTTCGGTGCCGTAGTCATCGCCGTTTTCGTCGCCTTTGTATTCATGTGCGACAGCCGTAAACGCGTAATCGTGGAATTTCACCGTGCCGCCAACATAGGTGTCTGCCAGACCCACCGTTGGCGTGACCAGGAATTTGTCAGCCCAACCCTGGAACTTGTGCAAAGTGGCGAGCGGTGTTTGCACGGCGGCCTTGCCATCGTCGGAGCCGAGCAACTCATAGCCCGCCAGCAATTCCCAGCTCGCATTACCGAAGGTGAGTTCAGCAAGCGCATAGTCCGCATCGTATTCCACGGGATTATTGGTGTAGTCCTGCTGGTCGGCATATTCAGCGCTGTAACCCAGTTTGTAGTCGCTGACGACCGGTATCTTGCCGGTAAAACGCAAGCCAACCGTCTGGCTGGACATTGCTGGCGCATCGTTTATGTCTAGCAGGTAACCGTAGCCGGTAACGGTGAACATGTCGCTCAGTGCGTACTTGAGATTCAGTACCTGTATATCGCCACCGAGATCGTCCGGCGGGCTGCCTTTCGGCTCTTCGTGTGGGCCAAAAACCCGACTGACGTTGGAAAAATAACCGTAGGTGGCAGTGAGTTTGTCCACGCCCTTGTATTCCACCATGCCGCCATCCAGCGTTTGTTCATTCTGCCTCCAGCCGACGCTGCCGATGAAGCGCTGGTTGTCGAGATTGACGCGTTGGCGACCGGCAATGATCGACGTCTTGTCGAAGCCGGTGTACTTGATATACGCCTGGTTGATGCCGCTACCCTCGGGGTCCGCTACCAGTGGATAGGTGGATTGCTTGTTGCGCGTGTCGTTGTAGTTATCGTCGCCGATCATGGTGACGTTGTCCCACTCCACCAGCGACGACCATCCCGCCCATTCAGCCGTGGCAAAGCGCAAGCGGGTGCGCAGAGTGTTCGCATAGGCACCGCCGTCGATGCCATCCTGGTCGACTTCCTCGTAGCGGTAGCGCAATTCGACATTGGCCTTGCCCTTGGTGAAAAAGTCAGTGGCATTGTCCACTTTTTCTACAGCGGGTTTGGCCGGCTCGGCAGCAGCAGCTGCCAATGGCAACAACAGTAGGCAGCAGGGTATCAGTCTTTTCATGGAGGAAACCTCTCGTGGTGGAATGAATGCATATCGACGCATATCAGGCGGCTGGCCGCTGGTGACGCTTGTAGAGGAATTCGAGTACCAGTGAGCGCAGGTGGTGGTAGTGCGGGTCATTAGCCAATGCAAGACGATCGCGCGGCTTTTCAATATCCACAGTGACAATTTCGCCAATGGTGGCAGCAGGGCCGTTGGTCATCATCACAATCTTGTCGGCGAGCAGCACAGCTTCATCGACATCGTGTGTCACCATCACCACCGTGCTGCCAGTGCGGGCAACGATGCGCATCAGCTCATCCTGCAAGTGGGCGCGGGTGAGTGCATCCAATGCGCCAAACGGTTCGTCCATCAACAACACTTGCGGTTCCATCGCCAGTGCGCGTGCAATGCCGACGCGCTGTTTCATCCCGCCAGAAATTTCGTGCGGCTGCTTGTGCATGGCATGTGTGAGGCCAACCAGCTCCAGTGCCGATTCCGTGCGCGTACACAACTGGGCAAAGCTTTCCTGACCGCTGAATACACGTTCCACTGCCAAGAATACGTTCTGGAAACAGGTGAGCCAGGGCAACAGCGAATGATTCTGGAATACCACGGCACGCTCCGGCCCCGGCCCGGCAATTTCGCGGTTGTTGCACAGCATCGCACCCTTGGTGGGAGTGTTGAGGCCGGCAATCAGATTGAGCAACGTACTCTTGCCACAACCGGAATGGCCGATCAGTGTCACGAACTCACCTTTCTGTATCTGCAGCGACACATTCTGCAGAGCAAGGAACTTGCGGCCGCGCGTGTTGAATTCCATGCTGACCCCTTCAATGCTGACGAAACGCTCCATGGTTGTTTTCCTCCGCTTACTCGTAGGTGAAACGACGGGCCACCAGCATGATCAGCTGCTCCAGCAGCAGGCCGACGGTGCCGACAATGAAAATGGCGATGATGATGTGTTCGACGTTGAGGTTGTTCCATTCGTCCCACACCCAGAAACCGATGCCGGTGCCACCGGTGAGCATTTCCGAGGCGACGATCACCAACCAGGCCACACCGAGACCGAGGCGCACGCCGGTGAGCACATACGGCAGGGTGGCAGGCAGCAGGATGCGCGTCATGATGCGCAGCTCTGATAACTGCAGTACGCGTGCGACGTTCAGGTAGTCTTCTGGCACCCGCGTGACACCGACAGCGGTGTTGATAATCACCGGCCAGATCGACGAAATGAAAATGACCCAGATCGCTGCGGGATCGGCTTTCTGGAACACCAGCAAACCGATCGGCAACCACGCCAATGGCGATACCGGCCGCAGCAGCGAAATGATCGGGGCAACGATGCGGGCAATCACTACGAAACGGCCGATCAGGAAACCGGCGGGGATACCAATGAGGCAAGCCAGCCCAAAGCCGAAGCCGACACGCTGCAGCGAGCCGAGGATATTCCAGCCGATGCCCTTGTCATTCGGGCCGTTGTCGTAGAACGGATCGGCAAACAGTTCAACAGCCGCCACCCAGGTGGATTGCGGCCCCGGCAGTTGCTTGCCGTCCCCGCTCAAGGCGGCCCAGGCCAGCACAAACAGTGCGATACCGAACATTCCTGGCAGGATCTGCAGTGCAATGAAGCGTTTCGCTGTCTCCAGCCGCTCACTCCACGGCGAGAGCGGAGCGAGTGCTGCTGGTGCGGTGGGTGCTGGTGCAATGTCAGTTGCAGCAACAGGTGCCTGCTCACCACCAGTGACGGCGGCGGACTGGGCATGCGCTGCCGTGGGTGTCTCTACCAAGGTGAGTGAAACGGTCATGGTATTGTCCTCATGGATTTTTTCAGGTTCAGGCATGGATCGCAAAACCGGCGGCGTACGCTTTTGGGTCACTGCCATTCCACACCGTGCCATCCACCAGCGTGCTGCTGCGCATCGGGCTGGAAGGCAGTGGCACTTTCAGCTGGGTAGCGGCTTCGATGTACAGCGCCACCTGATTCACCTGCTGCGCCACCGCGAGATAATCCGGATCCTGTGCCAGCAATCCCCAGCGCTTATGCTGGGTCAGAAACCACATGCCGTCCGAGAGATACGGGTAATTCACGATGCCGTCGTTGTAGAACTTCATGGCGTGGTTGTCTTTCCACTTCTTGCCATTGCCATTGTCGTAATCACCGAGGAAGCGTCCGAGAATCACTTCTTCCGGGGCATTGACATAGGCCTTGCCAGAAATCATTTTTGCTACGGCTTCACGGTTTTTTACATCGTCAATGAAACGCGACGCCTCAATGAGGGCCATGATCAGTGCGCGCGCGGTGTTGGGGTATTTCTGCACAAATTCCGCAGTGCAGCCGAGCACTTTTTCCGGGTGGTCGGTCCAGATGTCTTGCGTGGTAATGGCAGTGAAACCCAGGCCGTCGGCAATGGCGCGCGCGCCCCAGGGTTCGCCAACGCAGAAACCATCCATGTTGCCCACTTTCATGTTGGCAACCATTTGCGGTGGCGGCACCACGATGGTTTTCACATCCTTCATCGGGTCAATGCCATTGGCAGCCAACCAGTAGTACAGCCACATGGCGTGGGTGCCGGTGGGAAAAGTTTGCGCAAACGTATATTCGCGCGGGTTGGCAGTGATCACTTTTTTCAGGCTGGCACCGTCGACTGCCCCTTGTGCCTTTAGCTGGTTCGACAGCGTGATCGCTTGGCCATTGTGGTTGATGTTCATCAGCACAGCCATATTCTTTTGCTGACCGC
>CAZZNL010000168.1:0-4315 GCA_964655625.1 uncultured Pseudomonadales bacterium | reverse complement strand
TCCCCTGTTCTCGGTTTAGAAGTTGCAGGCACGGTTATCGCCTGCGGCGCTGCAGTGCAGCAGTGGCGTGAAGGCGATCGCCTCTGTGCGCTAGTCGATGGCGGCGGTTACAGCGATTTTTGCTTTGCACCCGCCACACAGTGCCTACCGTGGCCGCAACACTACAGTGCCGCTGAAGCAGCATGTCTGCCCGAATCACTGCTCACGGTTTGGCACAATGTATTTCAAAGAGGCCAATTAAAGGCGAATGAAACTGTTTTGATTCAAGCCGGCAGCAGCGGCGTTGGCACCACCGCCATTCAATTGGCTACCTTGGCCGGTGCACAAGTATTCACTACGGCAGGCACGCGTGAAAAATGTTTGCGCTGCGCATCACTCGGTGCAAAACAGGCCTTTGACTATCATCAGCATGACTTGCACGAACAGCTACTAGCGGCAACACAACAACACGGCATTGACCTCACTGTCGATATTCTCGGCGGCACGGCCTTGCAACAACACATCAAACTGGCTGCTATGGATGGTCGCATTGTCAATATCGCTGTGATGAATGGCAGCAAAGCAGAAATTAACCTCGCCGCCGTCATGATGAAGCGCCTGACCATCACAGGCTCTACGCTGCGCGCGCAGTCAACCGCACAGAAAGCCGACATCGTAAGCGATGTAATGCAACGCGCTTGGCCGTGGATTGTAGCGGGAAAATTTCGCCCTGTTATCGACAGCACTTTTGCGTTTTCCGATGTCGCCGCCGCACATCAACGCATGCAAAACCGTGAACATTTTGGCAAGATCGCTATTGAGATATGAGAGAAAATATCGTGAGCAAAAATAGCAAGCTGGTTTATTCCACTGACATCGGCCGCATCAAAGCGATTGATCCGCCACCGCCACTGCCGCCCCAAGGCGATGGTTTTGTGCGCATACGCCGCGAAACCGCCGGGCGCAATGGCAAAGGCGTCACCACGCTCAGCGGTTTTGCATTGTCCGCAACAGAACTGCAAACACTGGCCAAACAACTGAAACAATTGTGTGGCACTGGCGGCACCGTGAAGGAATGGACCATCGAGATTCAGGGCGACCAGCGCGAAAAACTGAAAACCGAGCTGGAAAGGCGCGGCTTCAAAGTAAAACTGGCGGGCGGTTAGTCGAACAAGCCCTGCAAAGCGCCTTTCACTTTATCGCCAATTTTGCCTTCAAGTTCTTTGGTCGCCGCTTGCAAGATCAACTTATCCAAGCGCGACTTGTCTATGCCGCACAACTGACCTCCGCTTTCAGTGACGTAATTTCCCTTGCAACGCAGCGGCCATTTGAGCCCCATCAAGCGTTCATTCATGGCTGGACAAAAATTGGCAGCCTGCTGATTACCGATTAACACCAAATCCAGTGGCAAATCGACGGTACTGTCTAGCAAGTTGACCACACCCGTTCCGGTGAGCGACAAATTATCGAGCCGCGCCGACAGCGGTGACAACAGCATCACCCCATTGGCAATCTGGATGTGTGCATCCATTTCACGCAGCTCTGTCTTTGGCGACCACTGTTTATTGGACAAGGATTTGCTAGAGAATTGTGCAGCTGCTTCACAAGTTCGCTGTTCGATATTCATCTCATCAATAACCAGACCCGGCACGGAAACGTTTGCACTAGCAGAAATACTTTTTAACAGCTGCGATTGACTGCGCAGCAAGGCACGCGACTGCGCATCGAGCGTCAAACTTCCGGCCAACACTTTTGACGGCGCTTGTTGTAAGTCTGTCAACAGCGGAGACAGTTGCACACCTTTAACTGTTGTGTCTATTTTCAGCTGCGGTTTCTCAGGGTTGGTGTAGGTTATCGATCCGCTGTTGTGAATTTCCCCCTGATACGCGACAGCACTCAATTCATGCAAGGTCATAACATTGTCTTGCACCGTCGCTGACAACAACACCTGACTGAACGTCATGTGATTGGCGATCACCGTATTCAACGCCACTCGAAAATCTCCTGGCACCGCGAACACCCCCGCCAACGGCAATGGCTCCGCAGATGTAGTCGCACCACTTTTTTTGTTTTTTCCTGCAGCCGACGTTGTTGTTGACGTTGTTGTTGGCGCTGCTGATGGAACAGAGGAAGATGCCACCGTCGGTGCTGGTGCTGGAGAAAAAGCAGCCAGCAGACGATCGACATCCAGTCGGTCGCCCTTGATATCAACCGTCAACTGTCTGGGCTCTCCCTGCTGCCATGCAACATTGCCTTGCACTTTCAACAGCGGCGAATCTTGTTGCTCACCGGCGTTCTCTGAGCTGAGTTGCAATGTCATTTGCTGCACACCAAAACGACCACCCGCCAAATCCACACTGGCTTGTGCGTCCAGTGCCACAGCCATGCGCATCGATTCCTGCGCCACGTTCAACGACACACTCACAGGAAATGCATCTCCGTGCGTATTGAGATGCTTCACCAACACATCAATGTTGTTGATAACCAGTGGCGCCCTGGCGTCATTTGCCAATTGCAGGGCGCCGTCTTTCAGTGCCAGCGCACTAAAGGCCACGTTGCCGGTGAACAGCGGTGCAATACTCAAAGCCACGGTAAATTCACCGACATGCAGCGGCTGTTTGGTGGCTCCCATCGGCACCAGTGCATCCAACTGCGACACAGCAAAACCTAGACGCGGGAAGAACGTCCAACGCATATCACCCGCCATGGTCAGTTCAACGCCGTATTCAGCTGCTTTCTGCTGAATATCCGCTTTGTAATCATTGGGGTCCACCACAGCCATCAGTACCGCCACTGCTGCCAGCAACAGCCCCATCATCACAGCAATAACCATCACGATTTTTTTAGCAATGCCCATACGCTTTCTACATCCATCTGGTTTTTAGCTGTTTGCTATCATAGAGGACATGAGCCGCTACCGTCCTCCTGCCCCCAAAAGTTCTGCGTATATCACCGCTGAAGGCGCTGCCGCGTTGCGGGCCGAATTGCATCAGCTGTGGAAAGTGGAAAGACCGCAAGTCACAGCAGCAGTACACGAGGCGGCAAAAAATGGCGATCGCTCGGAAAATGGCGATTACATCTACGGCAAACGCCGCCTGCGTGAAATCGACAGCCGCGTGCGCTATCTCAGTAAGCGTTTGGAGGTGCTGACCATTGTTGAGCGCATACCCGAGCAGCGCGACAAAGTTTTTTTCGGCGCGTGGGTAACATTAGAAGATGTTGATGGCCGCGAATATTGCTATCGCATTGTCGGCCCAGACGAGATCAATCCCGCCCTGAACTGGATCAGTATGGATTCGCCACTGGCGCGCGCTGTTCTCGGCAAGTTGCTCGATGATGAAATCGTGTTCCAAGCGCCGCAAGGTACGCAGCAACTGTGCATCACCGCTATTCGCTACGGCAGGGACAGCTAGCGCGACAACAATTCGATGCGATAACCATCGGGATCTTCCAAGAAAGCCAGCACGGTTGTCCCTGCCTTCATTGGCCCCGGCTCACGCAAAATAGTGGCGCCCTTGGCACGCATGGCTTCGGTTGCTGCATACACATCATCCACTTCAATGGCGATATGTCCGTAGGCATTGCCCTGTTCGTACTGGTGCACACCCCAGTTATAGGTCAATTCAATCACCGTATTGTCTGTTTCTGCACCGTAACCCAGGAAGGCCAGCGTGAACTGGCCATCGGGATAATCCTTTTGCCGCAACAGCGTCATACCTAACACATCGGTGTAGAACGCAATCGAGCGCGCCAAATCGGTAACACGCAGCATGGTGTGCAACAAACGCATGATCAGTCCTCTTTAACAATTTTGCGAATGATGTAGCGATACTCGTCACCGTTCTGCGTTTGCAACACCAGCTCGTGTCCCAAAAAATGACAGAACTTCGGTACATCGCGACAGGTAGAAGGATCGGTGGCCAGCATCTCAATCAACTGACCGGCCAGCACCTCGCGCACTGCCTTGTGCAGCAGCATCACCGGCTCAGGACAGTACAACTGTCGAGCATCGATGGAATGATGGGGGTTAGAAAAATCAGGCATAGCAGTATGGTACAGCACTTTGTCACAGAGCTCGCTCGCCGGGTTTGCTGGCTCGCCCCTCGTGTACAATGCGGCCTGTTTTTCTCATTTGATTGTGTACTGGAGTTTTCAGCATGTTCAGCAAAGATGTCACTCTCGCCTCCTTTGACCCTGTATTGTGGAATGCAATCCAGAGCGAGCAAAAACGACAGGAAGACCACATCGAGCTGATCGCCTCTGAAAACTATGCCAGCCCCGCTGTGATGGCGGCGCAAGGCTCTGAGCTGACCAATAAATACGCCGAGGGCTACCC
>CAZZNL010000167.1:0-4322 GCA_964655625.1 uncultured Pseudomonadales bacterium | reverse complement strand
CGCCATGCCTTCGCGCAATAAATCGCCCCAACTCGGTGTGGGTGGTGGCAGGCCAAAGCCGAGGTAGTCCAGTGCTGTCAGGGCAGTGATGCCGCCGGTTATTGAGAACGGTGCAAAGGTGATCAGCAGCGAGCGCGTATTGGGCAATAGATGTTGCGTGATGATGCGCCAATCGGAAGCGCCTTGGGCACGAGCGGCCAGTACATAAGTGCGTGATTTTTCTTTGTAACTTTCGGTGCGCATGTACCAGGTGATTGCTGTCCAATCAAAAAAGGCCATGATCAGCAACAGCATCCAGAAACCTGGCAGTATGACAGAAGCAATGATCATGATGATGTACAGCGTGGGTACCGAAGACCAGATTTCGATAATGCGCTGCATGAACAAATCAAATTTGCCACCGTAATAACCCATGGTGATGCCGATTATTGTGCCGATGGTGTAATTGCACAGCAGTAATAACAGACTAAAAGCAATGGATAAACGAAAGCCGTACAACAAGCGTGCAGCAATGTCGCGTCCTACACCGTCAGTACCGAGAAAATGACGTTCCTGAATTGATGGTGGTAATGGTGGATAACGACCATCCACAATTTGTGATTCCAAAGGGTTCCATGGAATGATGGGCATGATCACCCAATTGCCTGATTCAGGTTGTTGTTTAAATTGTTGTTGCAGGGCGCGGTAGTCTGTTTCGTGGGGATAGTCGAAACCAAACGTTGTGCCTGGCAGCATGGCGCTATAGGTGGGAAAAAAGTACTGCTGGTTGTAATGCACAACCAGGGCGCGGTTGTTGGCAAGTAGCTCAGCAATCGCACTGAGAAAAATAAGAAGCAGTAAAAGAATGGCAGACCAATAGCCGCGTTTGATGCTACAAAAACGCTGCCACTGCTTGCGGGTTTGCGGGTGTACGGCCAGTGGCATTACTCGAACCTCACGCGAGGATCAATGGCTGCGACACACAAATCAGACAGAATATTGCCGATCAAAAATAACAGGGAAGAAATGGCTAGCAATCCCATAACGACAGGATAGTCGCGCTCTACCAGTGCTTCATAGCCCAGGAGACCCATGCCATCAATATTGAAAATGGTTTCCACCAAGAATGAGCCGGACAGCACAATGGAAATGCCGTGACCAAATGAAGTGGCCAACGGAATTAAGCTGTTGCGTAGTGCGTGTCGAAAAATGGCTTGCCGAAAAGTCAGGCCTTTGGCGACGGCGGTGCGCACATAATCGCTAGCCAGGTTTTCTAGCAAACTGTTTTTCATCAACATGGTCATAACGGCAAAACTGCCGACCATATAGGTAGCCAGTGGCAGAACAGCATGCATAAAAATATCGCGAATTTTTTCGGTCAGCGAAAGGTCGGCAATGTCATCGCTGGCAAAACCGCCGAGAGGAAAAATTTCCCAGTGCGAAGCAAACAGTGTGATCAAAATAATACCGAGCACATAATTGGGAATGGCAAATCCTAAAAAAACTACAGCCGCGCTGATATGGTCAAACTGACTGTTATGACGCAAGGCTTTCGCGATGCCGAGAGGGATACAAACGGCGTAAGTCAGCAATAGCGTGATGCCGCCGTAAAACAAAGACAGGGGGATGCGTGAAATAACGGTATCCCATACAGGTTCGCCGTAGCGGGTGGAATAACCGAGATCGAGGTGCAGCAATCGCCATAACCAATGTGCATAACTGATCAACACCGGTTTGTCGAAGCCGTAGTAGGCCTTTAGTTCCGCCAGTTGTTCTTCCGAGAGTGTGCTGTTATTGCCAGTGCGATCATGTTGCGCCGGTGAGCCACTGTCTTGGCCAGCAAATTGTGCATTGGTAAGCATTTTTTCAATCGGGCCACCAGGCACAAAACGCGTCAAAGTAAAAACAATGAGCGTGATGCCGAGCATGGTCGGCACGGTTAACAACAAGCGGCGCAGTAAATATCGAATCACTGCCGCCACTGCCTGGCGCGTGTGGGGCGCAAGTCATGGGTGCTACTGCGAAATGGGTTGATATCCAAGCCGCCGCGCCGCGTAAAGCGACCTTCAACACTCAATACTGTGGGTTGGCAGTGCGTCCAGATATCGCAAAAAATGCGTTCAATACACTGTTCGTGAAAACCTTGATGCAAGCGATAGGAACAGAGGTACTGCAGCAGGCTGGCATCATCAATGGCATAACCCGAGTAACAAATGCGCACACTGGCCCAGTCGGGTTGACCAGTGACAGGGCAGTTGCTGCGCAGTAAGTGGCTGATGCGCACCACGTCTTGCATGAGGATTTTTTTATCGTGGTGTAGCAGTTGCGGATTGATGTCGTATTCGGTGATGGCCGTGACCAGTTCGTCAATGCAGTAGTCCAGCCATGGGCTAATCTGTATACGCGAATCTGTTGCTGTATTGCAGAGCGTGACAGTGACTGCTCCGCCGACAATAGCTGCAATATCGTTGGTAATAGTGTTTGAAATTGTGTCGCTGTCATCGATCCGTGTTTGATTGAAACTGTTGAGATACAGTTTTAATGATTTGGATTCGACGATATTAGGAGTGTCGGCACTGTAGTCGAGCAATAGGCCGCTCATTTGTGGCTTGCCTTGCTTATCCAGCCAAGATAGTTCGTAGCCTGTCCAATCATCGGTGCCGACAAAAGGCAGGGTTGTGTCAGCTGGCCAAAAATCACGTGCGGCTGTGCGCGGCACAGCAACCAGAACACTGGGATCGTATTGCTCGGGGTGACTGGTTTGCTTGCCGAGTGGCAGTTGGCTGTAGTCAACGGCCATAGGGCTTTAGCTCCGCAAACCTTTGCCGCTTTTCAGTAAATGCATTGCGTAGACAAAGGCAATCACAATGAAAAAAACAATCATGCCAATGGAGAAAGTCAGGTTTACATCAGTGATACCCAGCACGCCGTAACGAAAGGCGTTGACCATATACAGAATAGGATTGATATGGGAAACGCCTTGCCAAAAAGATGGCAGCAAATCGATGGAATAAAACACGCCGCCGAGATACGTGAGTGGCGTCAGCACAAATGTTGGAATGATTGAAATGTCGTCAAAACTTTTGGCGTAGATGGCGTTAATCAATCCGGCTAGTGAAAACAGGATCGAAGTTAGCAGTACAACGGCAAACATGGTGCCCCAGTGTTCAACATGAAGTCTGGTAAAAAACAGAGACAGCAAGGTCACAATAAGCCCTACGCACAGGCCGCGTGCGACACCGCCAGCGACGTATCCTACCAGGATCACCCAGTTAGGAATTGGAGCGATTAATTGTTCTTCAATGCTGTGCTGGAACTTGTTGCCAAAAAACGAGGAAACCACATTGCTGTAGGCATTGGTGATGACCGACATCATGATGAGCCCCGGAACAACAAACTGCATGTAACTGTATCCGTGCATTTCGCCAATGCGGCTGCCAATCAGTGTGCCAAAAATAACAAAGTAAAGCGCCATGGTGATGGCGGGGGGTAACAGTGTTTGCATCCAGATGCGCATGAAACGGCGAATTTCCCGGCTCAGCAAGGTGTAGAAGGCGATCCAAATCTCCTGGCTGTTCATGGTGTGCTCTCGCTAAGAAGTTTTACAAACAATTCTTCCAGGCGATTCACTTTATTGCGCATGCTGGAAACTTGAATATTGTGTTCGGTCAGTCGACTGAAAAGACAGTTGATGTCTGTGCCGCGCTGGATATCTACTTCCAGCACGGTGGGCTCTGGTTGCCTGACGCTAAAGCCTTGCAGTGTTGGTAGGAAATGGAGTGGTTCTTTGAGATCAAAAATAAAAGTCTCTTGATCCAATGTGTGTAGCAGGGTTTTCATGGCGGTATTTTCGATGATATTGCCTTTGTTGATGATGGCAATATTGCGACACAGGTTTTCCGCTTCTTCCAAATAATGTGTTGTTAAAATGATGGTGGTGCCTGCTTTGTTGATGTCGGTAAGGAAATCCCACATCGAGCGGCGCAGTTCAATGTCTACGCCGGCAGTCGGTTCATCCAGAATCAATAATTGCGGTTCGTGAATCAATGCGCGCGCAATCATTAAACGTCTTTTCATGCCGCCCGATAACATGCGTGCTGCAGAATCGCGTTTATCCCAGAGATCCAGTTTTTTCATGTAGAACGCGGCGCGTTCTTTGGCAATCGTGGGGCGCAAGCCATAGTAGCCACCCTGGGTGCGAATGATGTCGCCCACTTTTTCAAATTGACTGAAATTAAATTCCTGTGGTACCACGCCTAAGCATTTGCGTGCTTGAGCAAAATGCGTGTCGATATCCAGGCCCATGATGCTGACATTGCCTGAGGTTTTGCGCACCAGTGAGT
>CAZZNL010000166.1:1144-4365 GCA_964655625.1 uncultured Pseudomonadales bacterium | reverse complement strand
ATATCTCCACTGCAGAAGATCCGGTTGAAATCAACCTGGAAGGCATCAACCAGGTCAACGTCAACAACCGTATCGGTCTGGGCTTTTCCGAAGCGCTGCGCGCCTTCCTACGTCAGGATCCAGACATCATCATGGTGGGCGAGATACGGGATTTGGAAACCGCCAATATCGCCATCAAAGCCGCACAAACCGGCCATATGGTGATGTCGACACTGCACACCAACTCAGCTCCGGAAACACTGACACGTCTGCTCAATATGGGTGTGCCAGCATTCAACTTGGCCACTTCGGTCAACTTGATTATCGCCCAGCGTTTGGCACGCCGTTTGTGCCCGGCCTGCAAGCAACCAGCCACTGAAATACCGGAATCCATACTCGAAGAAGAAGGTCTGTTTGATTGCGGGCTGGAACGCAGTGAAATCACCGTGTTCAAGCCCGTGGGCTGCGAACTGTGCAACGGTGGTTACAAAGGGCGTGTCGGGGTTTATGAAGTAGTTCGCATCACGCCGAAGATTTCTCGAATTATTATGGAAGAAGGCAACTCGATAGAAATTGCCGAAGCCGCCAAAGCAGAAGGGTTCTATGACTTGCGCCGATCCGGCTTGCGCAAATGCGCTTGGGGATTGACCAGTCTGGAAGAAATAAACAGGGTCACCAAGGACTAAAACATGGCCACGACGAATGCCACTAAAACTGCTGCCAAGCCCAAAGCCACTGCAGCGAAAAAACCCAAGGTCAAAGAACCGGATATTTACCTGTGGCAAGGTAAAACACAGAAGGGTGTGCTCGTTAAGGGTGAAATGAAGGCACAGAGCCTGACCGAGGTAAAAGCCGCCCTGCGCAAACAGGGGCAGTTGAATCCTAAAATCCGTAAAAAACCGAAACCTTTATTCAGCCGCACCAAATCCATTGAACCGGCGGATATCGCCATTTTTGTGCGCCAAATGGCCACCATGATGAAAGCGGGCGTGCCACTGGTGCAATCGTTTGAGCTGGTGGCAGATGGCCTGGAAAACGAGAGCATGCGCAAAATCGTACTCGGTGTGCGCGATGAAGTCTCCGGCGGCGGCAGCTTTGGCGGCGCACTGCGCAAATACCCCAAGCACTTTGATGATTTGTTTTGTAGCCTGGTGGAATCGGGTGAGCAATCCGGCTCTTTGGAAACCATGCTCGACCGCGTAGCCACTTACAAAGAAAAAACCGAAGCCCTGAAAAAGAAAATCAAAAAAGCGCTGACCTACCCCATCGCAGTACTGGCCGTGGCCTTCATCGTCACCGGTTTGTTATTGGTGAAAGTAGTGCCTGTGTTTGCAGAAACTTTTTCTTCGTTTGGTGCCAACTTGCCAGCATTTACGCTGTTCGTGTTGAATCTGTCCAAACTGGCGCAAGCGTACTGGCTACCCGTTGCCGGTAGCGTCTTTGCCGCCTCGGTAGCATTCTCTAAAGCGAAGGAAAGCAGCCAAACATTCTCCGACAGAGTGGATGCGTTCACACTGAAAGTGCCCATTGTGGGCATGATCGTCAACGAAGCGGTAGTCGCGCGTATGGCGCGCACCCTTTCCACCACCTTCTCTGCCGGTGTGCCCTTGGTAGAAGCGCTGGATTCTGTAGCGGGCGCAGCAGGCAATGCCGTGTACCGCGATGCCATCAAACGCGTGCGCGATGACGTCACTGGCGGCACTATGATCAACGTCGCCTTCCGCAGTGCTGGTGTGTTCCCTACGCTTTTGATTCAAATGTGCGCCATCGGTGAAGAATCCGGCGCGTTGGACACCATGCTCGACAAAGTGGCCGCCCACTACGAAGCGGAAGTGGATAACAAGGTAGACAACCTGACCGCTCTGCTGGAGCCTATGATCATGTCGGTACTGGGTATTCTGGTCGGTGGTTTGATGGTTGCCATGTACATGCCTATCTTCCAGCTCGGCTCTGTTGTCTGACGTGGGAGTGCTGGATTTCGCAACAGCCGATACGCTGGTTCTTGCCAGCCTTGCTGCCCTGTTGGGTTGCACCATTGGCAGCTTCATCAATGTGGTGTGCTTGCGCCTGCCGCAGATGATGGAGCGCGATTGGCGCAACCAGTGTGCCGAACTGGCAGGCGGCACCGCTGAACCCGCTGAACGCTTCAACCTCGCCTTTCCGCCTTCGCGCTGCCCGCACTGCGGCCACACCATTCGCGCGTGGGAAAATATCCCTGTTATTAGCTATCTATTTCTCAAAGGACGCTGCTCAGGCTGCCAAACACGCATTTCAGTGCGCTACCCCGTAGTAGAAGCCGCGTGTGGCCTGTTGAGTGCGCTGGTGATCTGGCACTTCGGTGCCACGTGGCAAGGCGCTGCTGGCCTACTGTTTACCTGGGCATTACTGACGCTAGCTATTATCGATTTTGATACGCAGCTACTACCCGATGACATCACCTTGCCTTTGCTCTGGGCTGGCCTACTGATCGCACTCGGCAGTATTTTTGTTCCCCTGCACACCGCAGTCATCGGTGCAGCGGCGGGCTATTTGAGCCTCTGGTCCGTGTATTGGCTGTTCAAGCTCATAACCGGCAAAGAAGGTATGGGCTACGGCGATTTCAAACTGCTCGCTGCATTGGGCGCATGGCTGGGCTGGCAGGCGCTGCCGCAGATCATTCTGCTGTCGGCGGCATCCGGCGCCATCATAGGCTTAGCCATGATCACCCTGCGTAGCCGCGATCGCCAAATTCCTATTCCTTTTGGCCCTTACCTCGCCATCGCCGGCTGGATCAGCTTCCTGTGGGGCAGTGACATCAGCGCTTGGTATTTCCAGATCAGCGGTTTGCGTTTGTGACGTTCATCGTCGGCCTTACCGGCGGCATCGGCAGTGGTAAAACAGCCGTTTCTGATCGGTTTGCTGCTCTCGGCATCAAGATCGTCGATGCTGATATCTGCGCGCGCGTGGTCGTGGAGCCGAATAAGCCCGCTTTAGCGCAAATAGCCGAGCATTTCGGGCAAAACATTCTCAACGCCGACGGCACGCTGAACCGTGCGCTGTTGCGTGAAAAAATTTTTGTTGATGCCAATGAGCGCCGCTGGTTAGAGAGCTTACTGCACCCACTCATTTTCGAAGAAATGTGGTCACAGTTGCAGACCGCTGAAAGCCCCTATGCCATTCTGGTTTCACCTTTGCTGATTGAAGCGGGACAAAGCGCCATCTGTCAGCGCATTCTGGTGGTGGACGCGCCCGAAACGGCACAG
>CAZZNL010000166.1:0-1134 GCA_964655625.1 uncultured Pseudomonadales bacterium | reverse complement strand
CGCGCACCATGCAGCGCGACAGCAATTCTGCGGAGCAAGTGAAAGCGATCATGGCGACACAAGCCACACGCGAGCAGCGTGTGGCAGGAGCAGATGACGTGATTATCAATGACGAAGATTTACCGGCCTTGCACCGCAAGGTGGATGCACTGCACCAACAGTATTTACTACTCGCTCAAGCAGCGCACTAATTTACCGACGATGCCGTTCATCTGAAAAAAGATTATTCGTCAGGGAAAAACGCCAAAGCTTTGCCAGTTTTAGTATCCACTGCCAACTGCCCTGTATACATGCTAGTGGTCGCGGGGAAAAAGCGCACGGCGCTATTGGCTGCCCCGCGTTCTGTTTGCCATTTAAGCGCTGCCGCTGACAGTTCTGATGCCGCTAGCGCAGCTTTTTCTAAACCGGCAATGGCATCGCTGTAAGGCGCATAATTTTCCACACTGTATTGCAAATTACTGCCCATGATTGCCCACACCTGACTGATGCCTTGCTCGGCACCTTCTGGCAATTTAACAGACAACCAAACTGGCCAGCGCGTTTTCAGTAATTCCAGTTTGTTCGCGTCATAACCTTCTGCCTTGTACCCGCGCTCATTGGTTACACCGAAACTACCCGCCGCATACACCACAGCCACCGGCCGCGTTTGCCACACCGTCCACATGCCGCCAGCAATACAAACCAGCTGTAGCAATGCAATCACCGCCAAATCAAACGGCAAACTTTTTTTACCCAATTTATACACGCACAGCGTCAGCAACGGGCCGATGAAAAAATCCACACCGGCAATCAGCTTCATCCCCTCTAAGCCGCCGTCGTAGAGAAACAGGAACCCCGGATACCACCAGAAATAGATGATGGCGGCCAGCAACAGGAACAGGACGAGACTGATCAGCAGGTGCAGGCCGAAGGCCTGCCAGCGATTGGCAGCTTTGAGGATCATCGGGCAATTCCGGCAATGATTTCCCCGTTTTTTACCACCAATCCGCCAGCACAGGCAAATGCGGCGATCACTCCAGCGCGTACTGCGCTTTCAGCCAGAGTGTGCGACCCGGTTCGTTGACCCGTTCGAGCTGGTCAAAACCGGCCACCATCGCACCACTGCGGCTGATGTGCTCGGCGTAGGTCTTGTAG
>CAZZNL010000165.1:0-4381 GCA_964655625.1 uncultured Pseudomonadales bacterium | reverse complement strand
CCCTTCAACCGCGTGGATAACATCGGCGACGGGCGCATCAAGATCCTTTACCAGCCACTGACATCCTGCTTCTAAATCTTTTGCTGCAAAGGCCTTCATTTCTGTTTTGGTCAACCACGAATACGCCAACAACGCGGCGCGCATCAATGCAGAATCAGTCAATGTAATCGTGCGTGGCGTCGGTTCAATATTATTGCTCTGCATCCAATCCACAATCAGTTTGCGCTGTGATGCAGAGCCACCCAGCGTCTCACCAAAAAAATGCGTAATCGCGGCAGGTGATGTCGTGCGATTGCCAATGCGTGCGCTCTCTTCCATCAGCTGCAACACGTCGGCATCTGTCCATTTTTCGACAGCCGTAATCATAATCGCCACATCATCCACCTAGGCCAGTGCTGCACGCTTGCCTAAAACCGCCGTGGGTGGAATTCTGCGTTTCAAACCGTACTTAACTACCATTGCCCTACCTTTGTGTCATTTCAGAAACTGCGCCCCAATCCTGGGCGGCTTGCGTTGCAGATGCTTGCATTATTGCGCCTCTTACGCGCAACGACCAGAGTGCCAAAGCAAAATCTCTGCTGCTGGCCTCCTGCAATAACGTCATTCGATACAGTGCAACGCAATCGCTACCCGCCGACCCCATCAAGCGTTGCAGCGCGTACAAATATTCGCCCTCACCACGCAAAATATCCTGCGCGATATTGCCGTAGAACGCCCGGACAAAATGCATCAGCTGCCGCCGATAATCATCTTCGGCTTGTGATGGATCATCGCCGCGCAACTCCGTGATTTGCAACTGCTCGTCCATCGGCAACAGCTCGCAGACTGCTGCCACGCCAGGCGCACAAGACATACTCAACAACAGTAGGCATAAACCCAACCGCACAGCGCGCATTCTCTCTCCACAGCCGCGATGACACCGATACAATGCCAACCAGTCTACAGGATTCATTCATGCTGCAACGCACTGCCATCAAGCACACCTACACACGGTTGCTGCGAGCCTGTTCGCTGCTGGCCTTTTCGCTGCTGAGCAGTGCCCTGCTGCCCGGCAGTGTTGTTGCAGACACACATTCCCTGTCTTACCAAGCTTTGGCTCGCCACCCCCAATGGCTGGCGCTGTTGCACATGCACAAGCATCGACTCACCGGACACTATCGCAGCGAAGTGGATGCCCCTGATTTCTTTCTTTCTGGCCGCGATGACGACAGCGAGGCGGAGTTGCTAGCCACGCTGCGCGCACTCAATGCACCCGTTCCTCATTCCGACAATGCCTGGTGTCGCTTCCCGGCGCGCGCGCAATTTTTATTGACACACACAGCACTGCGCCCACCACAGAACCTGCACTGTCCTGCACTGGATTATTGGCGCAGCCGTTTTACGCCCGAGCAAATCGTGATGGTCTATCCAGATCCTTACCTGAAAAACATTGCATCCATTTTTGGTCATACGTTTCTGCGCATCGATGCACTGGATCAACAACAACACCCTATCCTCCTATCACAAACCATCAGTTATTACGCCGATATTGGCGCCACAGAAAACAACACCCTGCTGTATATCGCCAAAGGTTTAACCGGACACTTTCCCGGTATCATCGCGCTCGATCCCTACTTCAAAGAATTGCGCACTTACAGTGACAACGAAGATCGCGACATTCACGAATACACGCTGTCTATTCCGCCAGACAAAGTAAAGCTATTTGTCGATCACGTCTGGGAAGTGCGCGACAGCAGCTTCAATTATTTTTTTCTCGATGAAAACTGCTCTTATCGTTTGATATCCATGCTGGATGTCGTGACCCCGACACACAATCTGCGCGAGCAATTCGCTTTCCGTACCATTCCTATCGATACCGTAAGAGCATTAAAACAACACGGCCTCATTGCCAGCTCCCGCTATATTCCCTCGGCGAGAAAACGATTTTATGAACAGTTAAACACCTTGAGCGCAGCACAGAAAAAAATGGTGCGCGCCCTGGCCGACGATCCTCACCTGCACAACAAAGCCATAACGGCCGACGTGTTGCAGGCAGCCATTCAATACAGCGATATCAAGGTGCAATCGGACTCCGGCGCAGCAACCACACAAAGCATACACACCGGCGCGTTAGTACAACGACTGCAGCAATCAGGCTCTGCATCAACTGCACCTGCATTGAGCGCACCCGACCCGCTCAACACCGGTCACGACATGGCGCGCCTACAAACGGGCTGGCTGCGCGATGACGGCAAAGATTACTTTTTGTTCGGCACGCGGTTTGCCTATCACGACATGCTCGACCCACTCGTGACCTACCAACAAGGCAGACAACTGGACGTACTGGATTTTCGCTTTCGTGTAGACATCAATGACGAGCACTCACTGAGCGTTGATCGCATTCGCTGGTTCGGTTTGCAAAATTACAGCCCTAGCGATGATTTTTTCAACGAAGCTTCTTGGGGATTTGCAGCAACCCTGCAACGCGAACTCGTCGGCAAAAAAACCAAACTACTGAATGTCTTTGACGGTTATCGCGGCCTTACCCGCAGCTGTGGGGCACTGCTATGCCACGCTGAACTCACCAGCTCCATCTTGGTCGGCGGCGCACTGGACAACAACTGGGATGCGCGCGCAGGCATACGCTCTGGCGCTATTTATCAATCCAATAGCTGGACTGCTGCGGCACAGATCGGCTGGGAAAAAACACTGTCTGGCGAAGGCGGATATCTTTTGACACAAGAACTCAGCATCGGTCGCACCTTGGCGCGCGACACGGCACTCTACGGCAGTTACCGTCACGAGAGCAATGACGAAACGCAGCGTGAAACATTCACTTTCACGCTGCGCCAATTTTTTTAATTGCCGGCTTTTGCTTTTGCTGCCGCACCGCCACCGTGTTTTTTAGCTGACCATTTTTTAGCATCTTGCGGAAACGCATCTTTATCGTTCAATACACCGTCACCGTCCATATCGGCATCACAGGCATCGCCTTTGCCATCGCGATCCAGATCACTTTGATCAGTGTTGGCAACTAATGGGCAATTGTCTTTTTCATTCACAACGCTGTCACCATCCATATCCGCATCACAGGCATCGCCTTGCCCATTGTTATTGGTGTCGCGCTGATCAGCATTGGCCACTAATGGGCAATTGTCTTTTTCGTTTAAAACACTGTCGCCATCGATGTCTGTGTCGCAGGCATCACCGATGCTGTTGTTATTGCTATCGCGCTGATCAGCATTGGCAATGCGTGAGCAATTGTCTTTATCGTCGCTGATGCCATCATTGTCATCGTCATCGTCTACATCGTCATTCTTGCCGTCGTTGTCGACATCAAAAGGATATGCATCTTCACGATTTTGTATGCCGTCGTGATCGCTATCAAAAAACAGCGTAGGCACTTCTGTCTGCTTGTTGGCGTTTTCGCCCCAGCACTTCACGGACTCGGTATCCAGTGCGCATGTGCTGTACCAACCGGCACTGACAATCACCACTGGCAGCTTCAACAAATCCTTTGGCGGATCAGACTGGCCACGATCACGCGCGCCCCAACACACCACGCCGGTATCATCCAAGGCGCAAGTGTGGTCAAAGCCCGCACTGATCTGACGCGGATTTTGCAGTGGCGGGATGCTGCGCGTTTTATAATTTTTGCTGACATCAGGATTGCGTTCGGTCTCATCGAAATAAATATCACCCCAGCACACCACACCTCTTTCATCCAACGCACAGCTGTGGTGATTGCCCGATGTAATTTGATAAGGATTCACCAGTGTTGGCACATCCAATTGATGCGCCCAGTTATCACCCCAGCACTGCACGCCGTTGTCATCCAGCGCACAGGTATGAAAACCACCAGCGGCAATTTGTTTCACATTTTTCAATTTTTTCGGCACATCCAATTGATGTTTTTTATTATCGCCCCAGCACTTCACACCCTTGGCATCCATTGCGCAGTTATGAAACCAACCGGCACTGACTGCCGTGGGTTTACTCAACGTTGGCACCACCGTTTCTCCGTGTGTATTGTCGCCCCAGCACTGCAAACCATTGTCATCAATGGCACAAGCGTGTGTACTGCTAACGCTGAGCGCAAACGGGCGACTGAGCCCCGGCACGATGCCTGCGCGCGGCTCGTCACCCCAACAGTGCACACCGTTGTCATCCAGGGCACAACTGCGGCGATAACCTGCGCTGACAATGTAATCCGCCCGCTCTGGATTGCGCCCCGCCGCCTGTTCAAATGTATCGCTGAGGCCGTCCATATCTTTATCGGCAACGGCGGCATAGACAGCGCCACTGCCTAGCGCTAACAACAAGCAGAGATTTCGAAACAATGCACGCATAACGCTCCTGACTTTCAACAACAGTGGGTGGGTTTCAGTATACGGTGTTGCAG
>CAZZNL010000164.1:1187-4437 GCA_964655625.1 uncultured Pseudomonadales bacterium | reverse complement strand
TTCCCGTCCACCGTATTCAGCAATACAAACAGCCATCGTATTGTTGTGAATATCGAGCACTTTTTGCAGCGGTTGTTGGTAGCCGCCGGCTAAATCCCACGCCACAGGAATACCTAACTTTGCGCAAGTGGAAAACACCAAAGCATCGCGTTGTTTTAATTCATCCGTCGTCATCCAGCCGCCCAGTGGGTCTTCCACATGCGGGTCTGCACCCGCCTGATACAGCAGCACATCACACCGCGAAAATAGTTTTTCAATAAGTCCTGGTAACTGCGCTAAAAAAGTATCTGCGACATGACTCCCCTTCCCTGCAGTGAAATGCACGATATTGGTCAAACACAAAGTACGGATAATGTCATCCGTACCGTTACCGTAGTGCTGATCCAAATCGAGAATACCGACAAGCTTCACCGTGGGATCGTTAGCCAAGAGCCATTGCGCCGTCACCATCAGGCCGTTGAACGTGCAGAAGCCTCCAGCAAAATCATAGCTGGCGTGATGAAACCCAGATGCGGGTGCCACAGCAACCAGCCCTGTTGCTAAAGCCTCGCGCGCAGCAGCCAGCATCGCGCCCGACGTGTAAGGCAAAGAAGCCGCAACGGATGGTAATTTATTACCAAAACCATTCGACTTAACACCGCTCAAAATATCGTCAACAAACTGCCGATCATGTGCCAGCGCCAAATCGCTCGGCGTAACCGGTTCAAAATCTTTCAGTACAAGGTGATCATCAAATAAGCGCTGCCACTCCTTGACCACCTCCGCAGGTTTACCGGCAGAGGGTGAAAAAGAATCGTTGTCCAAACTCACCATTTTTTCGTTAAAAAATACCGGAATTTTGAAACTCATATCACTCACCTCGCGCATTTCAACGGACATAGACGATGGGCAAAACTTCCAGTGCATCACCTGCCCTGAGCCCCACCATTCTTACGGTGCGGTGATCGCGCTGTAGATCGTTCGCTTTGGCATACGGGGTGCCGATATCAAAAACTCGTCCGCTATTCGCGTCTCGCAAGAACCAGTGCGTGCCATAGGCGTGAGGAGGAACAAAAGCCTTGATCTGTTCATATACCAAGTCCAGCAATGCTGATATGGAGCTGCTGGCAACGCAGTCAATCTGGGTTACCTTGCCTGAAATACCCAGGAAAGGACGCGTATCAACAGTGAAGGTTTCCATTTCAGTTTTCATAGCACCTCCTCAGGAGAGATATCAGCTTGATTGACCAATGAGCGCAGTATAAGTAAAATATCAACAAGTGTCAACAAATTATCAATAGATGATAACCGCTTATGATTGAAGTCAAACTGAGTGACGATGTTTTCCACGCCATTTGCCAGCGTTACGGGCGATTCGGGGAAACAGAGGCCGACTTCGAGGCCATCCTGTGCAGAGCTTTGGCGCTGGGTAGCGAGAAGGATTTAGAAATGCTGCCGGCGCGCGGCATCGTGAAATACACAGAGGAATTGATCCTCAACCACCCTGATCTGGGCAATGTAGAAATAGCCGAATTGGTGCGACGCCAGTTTCCTCAAGCCCAGAGCACCAATCGCTCCGTGGCTTCTATTCGCTACAACATGAAGCGGGATTTGGGCAGGTAATACGCCCAGCTAATCCTGTCGTCTGGGCGCCAACAAGAAATGGCCGGGCTGTTGCCATAAACGCAGCCACAAGCGCGGCAATACCGGTGCCAGCAGCCAGAAACTGACTCGGCGTGAACGCATCGCCACCCACAACGCCAGTGTGAAACTGACACTGAGGTTTACAAAACCCACCATCAACACACCCAAAACAGCCACCAGCCATTGTTGCAAAGAAATATCAAAATCGAGTGCCGCAACGGCGTAACCCAGATTGGCAGATGAAAAAGCAATATGGCGAATATCCAACGGCAAACCCAGCAGATTGCCAAGCAATGGCGTGACACCCAGCATGATACCGAAAAAAATATTGCCACCCAAGCCGCCGGCATTGTTGGCGATGTAATCGCCGA
Source organism: uncultured Pseudomonadales bacterium (assembly GCA_964655625.1). GTDB lineage: Bacteria > Pseudomonadota > Gammaproteobacteria > Pseudomonadales > UBA7239 > UBA7239. The sequence continues at coordinate 2,443 of CAZZNL010000164.1, read as the reverse complement.
TGTGTTGCGCTTTTGTTTTCCCCAACATCATGCGCAGCCCTCGCAATTGACCGATGCGCGGGCCGAGTTGTGTGTACGCGGCACGATTATCCAGATAACTGGACACCAAACCTGCCAAAAACAACCATACACCCGCAATGGCAGCATGAAATAGTGATGCACTATGAAATGGATGCAAACTTTGCAATATGTGCTGTGCTTTTTCCGCATTCACTGCCTGCACACCACCCCAATGATTCATCGCCAGCAAAAATGCTATCGCCAGTGGAAAAGCCACCATCACATTGCCGACAATAGCTGCCAACTGACTGCTGACAGTGTTCGCAATCAAGTCGACTATTTTTTCTGCCTCGCGCAAACGCCCATGTGTCTGACTGATGCTACCCGCCAAAGTAGCAGCGGTCATGGCGGGCTGCTTGGTGGCGATAATAAAGTGCAGTATATAAATCACCGCAAAGCCGACAGCATAATTCAAGGCATTGAGCCAGTACTGTGCGGTTTCAGACAAACCCAGTTTACTGCCGAGAATTTTCAACAGTGCGAGCAAGGCGATCAATACACCTGCGCCCGCTGCACTGCGCAACATGCGAAACCAATCGCTGCTATTGCTCGCAATATAATGTTCGCCCACTTGCGCGGCATTGTCGGTTACGCGCAGCGCCAGCAAACTGAACAACTCGGAAAAATGCCGACGCAGACTATTATGCGTGCGCTCCCCCTCCATAGCGGCAAAAAGAAAATCCGTCCAATACTGAGTCAACACATCGGGTTCATCTGGACGAACGCGCACTGTCATCACTTTTAATAATAAGTTGAGGCGATCAAGATGTTGCGCCAAACGTGTCAACAAGAATGACAGCGCCATGCTCGTGCCAAGCCTGGATGATGCGGCACGAGCCTTGCGCACTGTTTCCTGACATTGATCCAGCATCACAAAAACATGATCGCTATCCATCTGCTGCTCATTTCCCTGCAATGCGCTGCGAAAACATTCCACAAATGTAATCAATTCCAGATTCAACGCCATAAATGGCGAATCTGAATCGCGCAAACGTGGATAAACACGCAGCAATTCCGGAGACAAACCCATCGCAGCAATACGGTGCGACAACACCAGCACAGCATCAGTCATCTGATTGACCATACCGTGCAGCGCCTCACCGTCACTGCTGCCCTGCAAATCCAATAAATGCCACAAGGCGCGCCGCTCTTGCAGTGGAATAGCGGCAAGCCAATGTTCATCATCAGGATGAGAG
>CAZZNL010000164.1:0-1177 GCA_964655625.1 uncultured Pseudomonadales bacterium | reverse complement strand
ACGCGCAACTCACTGGAGTCTCGCACTTCTGGCAGCAACTTGTGCATCACAATGCGATTGAGCTCAGTAAAAAATCCCGTATCAGGCAGCAATCCAGAATCCGTGTAGAACGCGACCTGACGTTTTGTCGCAAACAACTGCAAGATAGCCTTGCGTAAAGCTTCTCGCCATTCGGGCCTATCGTGCAGTCTTTCCAGAAAAAATTCCCAGCGCAACGGCGCTTCCTGCTCGCAATTACGGCGCGGTGGGCGCAAAGCAGCAATTAACTCACGCAAATACGGCAAGGCATCGGCGTCATCATCGCGGAAGAGTATTTTTTCCAGAGCAACTGAGATGGTGGTGGTGATAGATGAATGCAGTGTCATACGCTTTGAGAAAAATATGGAGCTTCAAACTGCATAATATTCTAGGTTCGTGCTTGGTTTTACACTTAACCACTACAGTCAGGGGCCGAGGTAAACAAAGGAATATCTGGCGAGCAGGATTTACACGGATACCGTGTATCCGTTAATCTGGACACATGATTGCATCCTTCGGCGACAGGGCAACTGAAGAGCTGTTTCACGGCATCCAGAGCCGTTACAGCCGCAAGCTACCCAACCAGATCCATGAGACGGCGCTGTACAAGCTGGATCTCCTGAATGCTGCCCAGGTGCTGGAAGACCTGCTCTCCCCGCCCGGCAACAAACTGGAGCCACTGCGTGGTGACCTGAAAGGCTTTCACAGCATCCGCATCAATGCCCAATGGCGCATCATTTTCCGATGGGCCGGCAATGGCGCCTACGATGTACAGATTGTTGATTACCACTGATGGAGGTCAGCCATGATTCCCAGTAACAGGACAGCCACCCACCCCGGCAAGATTCTGCTGAAGGAGTACCTTGAGCCCATGGGCATCACCCAGAAGGGATTGGCAGAACATATCGGCATCTCTGTCCAGCGAGTGAATGAAATCGTGCGGGGCAAGCGCGGCATCACACCAGATACGGCCTGGCTGCTGTCAGATGCCTTTCGCACTACGCCGGAGCTATGGCTCAACCTGCAGTCCATCCATGACTTGTCGGTCAATCGACCAGATCATCATGTACAACCACTGGCTGCTACGGGCTGACAGGCTATTTTGCGACGGGTGTACACGAATTGAGGCGAACCTGAGCAAACACCAGACACAAAAAAG
>CAZZNL010000163.1:0-4437 GCA_964655625.1 uncultured Pseudomonadales bacterium | reverse complement strand
ATTTTTAAAACATTTAATGAATTTACGAGAATTAATAAATTAGCCAGCACGCTGAAGGTATACATGATGACAACCAACACCAGCAGCACCATTAGCGGCCACATAATCCAGCTGAGCCAATCGAGCCACTCCGGCAGTGCATTGACGGCTCTGCCGATCAAATTGCCGATGATTTGCAAACTCCACCAAAATAAACCGCCGAACACCAAACTGTTAATCAGCAGCGGAATAATGGCATAGAGGCGCAATTCCGGATGCAGTAACGCGCGAAATCCCTCGCGCAAATACTCAGCACTGGAGGCTCTGGATTCAACATGCGCGACCATTAACGTGCCTCACGCCGCGCCATAAATGCCAAGCGCTCCAGCATATGCACATCCTGCTCGTTTTTCAGCAGAGCACCGTATAGTGGCGGAATCGCTTTGGTGGCATCACGATTCTTTAGAATTTCTTCTGGCAGACTATCCGCCATGAGCAACTTCAACCAGTCAATCAATTCTGATGTAGATGGCTTTTTCTTCAAGCCGGGTATTTTGCGCACATCGAAAAACACATCCAGTGCTTCTTTGACTAGATTGTGTTGTATGGTCGGGAAATGCACATCAACAATTCTTTTCATCGTTTCCCGATCTGGGAAGCTAATGAAATGGAAAAAGCAGCGGCGCAAAAAAGCGTCCGGCAATTCTTTTTCATTGTTACTGGTGATAATCACTATCGGACGATGTTTCGCCTGCACCGTTTCGCCTGTTTCGTAAACAAAAAATTCCATTTTGTCGATTTCTACCAACAAGTCGTTGGGAAATTCGATGTCAGCCTTGTCGATCTCGTCGATCAGCAACACCACCTGCTCGTCCGCTGCAAAAGCTTCCCACAATTTGCCGCGTTTGATGTAGTGACGAATATCGTGCACACGATCATCGCCCAATTGCGAATCGCGCAAGCGCGACACGGCATCGTATTCGTACAAGCCCTGCTGCGCCTTGGTGGTCGACTTGATATGCCATTGAATCAAACGCTTACCCAAGGCACTGGCCACCTCCTCGGCCAACAAGGTTTTGCCAGTGCCCGGCTCGCCCTTGATCAACAACGGGCGCTGCAGCGTGACAGCGGCATTGACCGCCATTTGCAGGTCATTGGTGGCAACGTATTTGTCGGTACCTTCAAACTTCATGATCTGGATCCTTAAACTGAGGCGGGTGCGATGCTAGCATGACCACACTTTGCAGGACATTCGGTATATCCAAACCATGAGCCATAGCATGATCAACCCGCATTTTTCTGGCGCGGCCGGCGAGTATGTTTTTGATTACGATGCGCTCAATGCGCTTGCCGAACAACAGGCTGCCAGCTATCGCACGGCGCAACCCTTCCCGCATATTGTGATTGACGATTTTGTCAGTGAGGCCATTTCCCAGCGGCTTCAAGCCGGTTTCCCGCCGGCAGACCCCAGTTTGCAAGAACGCGATAACACCGCCTTTGTCGATGAAGACACCAAACGCATTCCCGCACAGAAGAATAAGCTGGGTATCCGCAACGAGCGCGCTTTTGATCCATTTGTGCGTCACTTGCTGTGGGAAATGCAATCACAGGCTTTTATTCTGTTTTTAGAAAAGCTGACCGGCATCCCCAACCTGCTGCCAGACCCGCGCCTGCTCGGCGGTGGCACCCATCAGACCCTCCCCGGCGGCCTGCTGCGTGTGCATGCCGATTTCAACATCCATCGCATTTACCAAATCGATCGCCGGTTAAACCTGTTGCTGTATTTGAACGATGACTGGAAAGAGGAATACGGTGGACATTTAGAGTTGTGGGATCGCCAACTCACGGCAGTGCAGAAACGCATCTTGCCCATCGCACGCCGCTTGGCTATTTTCAGCACAGGGAGCGACACTTGGCACGGGCATCCGCACCCATTAACTTGCCCTCCTGAGCGCTCGCGCCGCTCGCTGGCACTGTATTACTACACCAACGGCCGCCCTGCGGATGAGACGCATCCCAAACACAAAACGCTGTGGCCCCTGCTGCCCCACGAACAACTGTCTAATGAAACGCCGCCCAATGAAACACCATCCAATGACAACACCTGATCTAACTGGCCAGCCCCGCCCTAGCATTTGATGACAGCGATATGCCCGACACTTCTACGCCTGCTCTGCTAGATATCAAAAACCTGCACGTCAGTTACGGCGCTATTCAGGCCTTGCGCGGCATTGATCTCCACGTCATGCCCGGCGAACTGGTGTCGCTCATTGGCGCTAACGGTGCGGGAAAAAGCACGCTACTGAAAAGCATTGCTGGTCTACTACCGCCCAAGCAAGGTGACATTTGTTTTGCGGGCGCAAGCATTCAGCGTTCACCTGCCCACACACTCGCTGCCAAAGGGTTAGCGCTGGTGCCAGAAGGTCGCGGCATTTTTGGCGACATGACAGTGTTAGAAAACCTGCAAATGGGTGCATACAGCAGAACAGACAAAGCCGGTATTCAGCAAGACCTAGAACACGCTTACTCGCTGTTTCCACGGCTGGCCGAAAGAAGACAGCAGGCAGCGGGCACACTGTCTGGCGGCGAACAGCAGATGGTCGCCATTGCCCGCGCACTAATGAGCAGGCCGCGCTTGCTGCTGCTGGATGAACCCAGCATGGGGCTTGCGCCGCTATTGGTGCAAAAAATTCTGGATGTGATTGCTGCCATCAACCGCGAAGGCGTGAGCGTACTGCTGGTGGAGCAAAATGCGCATCTGGCACTGACCCTCTCGCGCCGTGGCTATGTGCTGGAACACGGGGAGATCACCCTGCACGACGATGCCAGCGCACTACTGGCCAACCCTGCCGTGCAAGCTGCGTATTTGGGCTGCTAGCTACGCTATCCAGTGCTTCTCGATTGAAGTCGTCAATTACATTGAAAAAACGGAAAGCCCTGCCGTCGCTCAAACCGGGAACGCCACTTGTAAAACGTGGCGCTGATATTGTGCTCCCGGCACAAGGCCGGAAGGTGATGCCGTCGATATTGCGGGTGGTGTAGGGCTCACGGCCGTCATCTTTTCAGGATGTTCACGGCAGGTGATTAAGTGTCTGGTGCGGCATATACTGGAGCCAGTTGTGTACCTACCGGATGGAAGATTTTATGCAAACCATGAAACAAATTGTTCATGACATCGCTGATCACTTGCCAGAACAGGCCACATGGGATGATGTGATGTACACCATTTACGTTCGCCAAAAACTGGAGCGCTCAAGACAGGCAGCTAAAGAAGGACGCGTCACGTCGCAGGAAGATGCCAAGCAGCGATTCCTTGACAATGCGCGTTGAATGGTCCGACCTGGCGCTGGATGATCTGGATGAGATAGCACGCTACATAGAGCGGGACTCGCCATTTTATGCACGAGAATTTATCGAACGGATATTCGACACTACGGACAGGCTGGCAATTTTTCCGCACAGCGGCCGTCTGGTCCCGGAAGCCGATGATAACCAGATTCGCGAGGTCATTGTGCAGGGCTATCGCGTCATGTACGACATCGAAGCCGACCGGGTTTTAGTGCTAGCCATTATGCACGGTAGACGTGATCTGAATAATCCAAGCAATCAGCAGTGGGACAAACGCTGATAAAAAAGCAGACTGCTGTGGTTTACCTCGCCATGCGGTGTTCTGGTTCAGCGCACACGAACCATACTCAAGAATGGCAACAGCTTCTTTGTGCAAAGCATAACGCACAGTGCAATTTCCAAAAGCGAAATCCCTGATGACTCCCGAAGTTCGCGCAAGCTCAACATTGCGACCCATTTCAGGAAACAGACATAAGTGCATACCATATAAATTGAGTCTCCTGCTTGTTTGATGCGGTTTTTCCTACCATCGACTCACACCCCCTTCACCGGCTAGTCTGCGCCTGCAGCAAGGTTGATGCCGTTTGCGGGCCTTGCAAGGTCGTCACCACTTTCCCTTCCGGATTCACGACCACCGTACCCGGCAGGCCGGTCGGTACTGTGTGCGGAAAGACTTGTTGAATACTGTCATTCATAGCGATAGCAAAACCGATACGCATACGACTGAGTTGCTTCAAAGCCTCGACTGGTGGCGGGTTGTCAAAGTTGACACCGACAACCAGCACATTTTTTTGGGTTTCAGCAAATTTATTCAACTCAGGAATTTCTTCAGCACAGGGCTTGCACCACTCCGCCCAGTAATTGATATACACCCATTTGCCCTGCCAATCCGACGGCTGCAAGACATTGCCTTCCAACAGCTGCAGCGTTACCGGCGGCGCCTCTTTGTTACAGGCACTCACTAAACACAGCGTAGCGAGCAAGGCCAGCAACACCTTTGAAAATCTATACGAAATGCGGGTTCTTTCACTCATAAATCTCTCCTTCATCATGGTCATTTACTCCTTCTGGCAGTATCTTAGTGCTTATAGTTATATCTACTCCCACCCC
>CAZZNL010000162.1:0-4450 GCA_964655625.1 uncultured Pseudomonadales bacterium | reverse complement strand
CATCAGCACATTGAGGATGCTACGCATGCTGCGCAAGACCGTGAGCCAGGAGCTACGTTTCAGCAGTTTCAGGATACGACGCGGATGGCCGAAATAGAAACGCCAGTTGGCCGAACGCGTCAGCTTCGCCAGCGGGTAACCGTAAGCCAGCTGGTACCAGGATTCGCTGGAGCGATAAGCACCACCACCCTGCAGTTCATGGTTACAGACCACTTCGAGAGCCTGCGGGTTTTCCTTGGCCGCAAGATCATATAGTGGCGTACCGGGCTGCGGCACCACCGTGAAGAACGACGCCATCGACATCTTGCTCTGCAGAGCGAAGTTCACTGTCGCGTTGAGCTCCTCAACTGTTTCTGTCGGGAAACCGAGCATGAAAAAACCTTTCACCGAAATACCGTGCTCTTCCAGCAGGTCGATGGAACGGCGAGTCTTTTCCACATCGAGATGTTTTTCCACCAGTGCCTGCAGGCGCGGCGTGACCGTCTCGACCGCCACTGCGGTGTAGTATGTACCGCCATCAGCCAGTGCCTTGATCACTTCCTCATCCATGATGTCGGCGCGCATGCCGTTGGGAAAACCGAACTGTATCCTGCCACCCCAGCGGCGCTTCACTTCGCCCATGATGGCTTTCAGGCGCGGTTTGTGCAGATTGAAGATGTCATCGACAATCTGGAAATCATCGACGCCGTATTTTTCGTGCAGCAACTCGATTTCTTTCAACACATTCTCGACACTGCGGTGCACGAATTTTTTCGTGAACATGTCATGGCAGTAGCTACACAGGTAAGGGCAACCGCGCGAGGTGAAAATCGTGGCGTAGCGCCGTGGTTTCATGAACAGATCCCACGGCCTTGAGGCATACAGGTCAAAATCGACCATGTCCCAGGCCGGCAGCGGCAGTGAATCGATATCCTTCACCACATCGATCTGCTTGCTGATCACCAGCTGACCGTCCGTCTTCCGGTAAGACAGGCCGGACAGGTCTTCGCCCAGCGGCACACCCTGCAGGTAACGCTCCAGCGCAAACAGCAACGTGCGCTCGGCCGGCCCTTCGATGATCCAGTCATAGCAGCTGCGCTGGAAAATCTCTTTTGACTGGTGCAATGCATAGGCGCCACCCAGCATGGTCAGCACAGACGGATTCCACTGCTTTGCGATTTCCGCAATGCGATGCGACTGCGCAGCCTCATAATTCATCGCCGAGACACCGACGATATCGGGACGGTATTCGTCGAGACGAGACACAAGCCACTCGGCATCGAGGTAATGCGCCTTCATATCAATCAGATCAATATGCACGACACTGCCGAAATATTTGCGCAGTGCAGAAATGAGATAGAGCAAACCGAGTGGCGGCGCATGCAACAGCGTCGGCAGGTCCTGGTAGGGTTTCAAGAACAGGATGCGGAACGGACGCACAGGAGCAGAGGCATGCTGCGGAAAACCTTCCTGCACCGCCTTGTCAGCCTTGTCCGTCCTGATAATGTTTGCCTGCGCCGCTGTCACACACTGCCTCGCTGAATGGCTATCCCGCCGTTTAGACTCATTATTTATCGGGTTTTGGCTCAACGAACCTGCCAGCACTATATCACTATCCTCGTGCGATCCACCGCATCAGAGACCGAGTGCGCTGACACTGCCGGCTCCTTCGCGCAGTATGACTGGAAAGCCATCGCGCAAGTCCACAACTGTCGTGGGAGCGAGGCCGCAATAGCCACCATCAATAATCAAATCGATCTGATGCTCCAGGCGATCGCGAATATCGTAGGGATCATTGAGAGGATCTGTTTCACCCGCCAGGATCAGCGTGCTGGTTAGCAGTGGTTCCCCCAACTCCTCCAACAGCGCCAAGGCGATGCGGTTGTCCGGTATCCGCAAGCCAATACTTTTGCGTTTTTCGTGCAACAAACGCTTCGGCACCTCACCAGTTCCCGGTAAGACAAAGGTATAGGGCCCTGGCGTGTTGGCTTTTAATAAACGAAACATGGTGTTGTCGACTTTGGCGTAAGAGCCAAGTTCCGAGAGATCACGACACATCAAAGTAAAGTTGTGATGCTTGTCTACCGCGCGCAACGCCATGATGCGCTCCAGCGCCTTGCGATCCCCCAAATGACAACCCAATGCATACGCAGAGTCGGTTGGGTAGACCACAACCGCACCATCGCGAATCAGCTCCGCCGCCCGCTTGATCAAGCGCACTTGCGGATTGTCCGGGTGGATCTGAAAAAACTGACTCATACACGCTCCAGCCATATCGAGGCGGAGATTATCGGGAGACTCGGTTAGAATGTCGAATCACTTTCCGTTGTCGTCCCTTTATGCTGCAACTGCTTGAAATGCTCCCCATCGTCGCCTTTGTGTTTGCCTACAGCATGGCAGGCAAAGCGGTTGAATTTGCCGGCTTCCAATACACGTTTAACGGCATTTACAGCGCGACAGCAGTACTGATGCTCGCCACTTGCGTGCAAGTACTGATTGTCTGGTTGTGGAAGCGCAAACTGGAAAAACGTTTACTCTGGCTCTTGGCTTTGGTGCTAGTCTTCGGCGGCGCTACCTTACTATTGCACAACCCCTTGTTTCTCTACTGGAAGCCTACCGTCTTCAATTGGGCGCTGTGCTTATTACTGCTCGGCTCCCATTGGTTAGGCAAATACAACTTGATTGAAAAAATGCTCGGTGGACAATTTGAGCTCCCCGCCGCGCTGTACATACGCCTCACTTACATCTGGGCCGGATACTTTTTTCTGGTCGGCGCACTCAACCTCATCGTGGCCTTCCAATTCAGCGAAGCATTCTGGGTGAAATACAAACTCTGGAGTAGCATCGGCTTTACTGTAGTCATGATGATTATCACTGTGATCATTCTTTCGCCTCACCTGAATCAAATCAGCAATGACGATTCAACACCATAACGCTTTTTGAAACATTACAGAGCAGCACTATGAAAGCAAAAATTCTCTCTTTGGCTCTATTGATCAGCACATCTGCTATCGCAGAACCCGCCTACTACATTACCGACAAACTCTACGCACCGGTTCGCGCCGAACAAAATGAAAAAGGGAAATTACTGCATAACGGCCTAGAGAGCGGCACCGCTGTCACCCTCATCGAAAAAAATGATCAAGCGGGTTACGCAAAAATCCGCACCGCTGACAATATCGAAGGCTGGGTTCGCACCCAATATCTCAGCAATGAAGCACCAGCCGCTGTGCAACTGGAACAAGCCAATGCACAGATTGCTTTACTCCAGGAAGAAAAGACCAAACTGGAAGAGCAACTGGTAGCCATCAAGCAAATCTCCGCTTCTCAAATTGACACTCACGAGCGCAATGCCGAACTGGTCGAACAAAACAGCTTGCTGATTGCCGATAAAGAATTACTAACCACCGACAACGAACGCCTGAAAGATCGCAAAGATCAAACCTGGTTTCTGTATGGCGGCTTATTGGTGGCGTTGGGCAGCATTCTCAGCATGCTGATACCCAAACTGGTAACGCGTCGCCGCAACGATGGCTGGCGCTAAGATTCTCTCGCCCAATCACACAATGGAGAAGTCTCAATGAAAAAAATATTTTTTCAGCTACTGGGTGCATTGATTGCCATCTGTTTTTCTATCACCGCCTGGAGCAATCCAGCCACCGGCGAATCCCGTGTGCAACTGCACACCTCTGCGGGCGACATTGTCATCGCGCTGAACAACAACGCCGCCCCCTTAACGACTGCTAATTTTCTGCAATATGTGAACGAAGGTTTTTATAACAACACATTATTTCATCGCGTCATTCCCGACTTCATGATTCAGGGCGGCGGCTTTCAACCCGGCATGCTGGAAAAACCCACACGCGCGCCGATTCGCAATGAATCCACCAACGGCCTGAAAAATCAGCGCGGCACCATAGCAATGGCACGAACCATCAACCCAGACAGCGCCACCGCGCAGTTCTTTATCAATGTGGTAGACAACAACAATCTCGATGGCAGCGCCACAAAACCCGGCTACGCCGTCTTCGGCCGTGTGGTTCAGGGCATGGATATTGTCGATAAGATTGCGCACGTTGCCACCGAAGGTCGCGGTCCGCATCAGGATGTGCCACAAGAAGATGTCATCATTCTCAGCGCATCAGTATTGCAGCCATAAATGGTCAAACTCAGCGTCAACATCAACAAAATAGCGTTGCTGCGCAATTCGCGAGCCGGTAATTTTCCCGACCTACTGCACTATGCACAGCAGTGCATTGCTTTGGGCGTCGATGGCATCACCGTACACCCGCGCCCCGATCAACGCCATATTCGCGCTAGCGATATTCCTGCGCTCAACGCATTGCTACAGGGTCACCCAACAATCGAATTCAATATCGAAGGCAACCCATTTGCTGCAGCGCGCGGTAGCTATCCCGGCTTTCTGGCACTGGTGGCGGCCAGCAAACCACATCAGTGCACGCTAGTTCCC
>CAZZNL010000161.1:482-4454 GCA_964655625.1 uncultured Pseudomonadales bacterium | reverse complement strand
ATGTAGTACAGCGCGGTTTCGCTCAAGCCCGCGTAAGCATCGCCAGCAAAGATATTTTTGCCGCCTTTGCTGATGGACTGGTGTACGTGCATGCCGGAGCCGTTATCACCCACGATAGGCTTAGGCATAAAGGTTGCCGTTTTGCCGTAAGCATGCGCCACATTGTGTACACAGTACTTCAGGATCTGTACCTCGTCGGCTTTTTTCACCAAAGTATTGCCAGCCACACCGATTTCACACTGGCCAGCGGTAGCTACTTCGTGGTGGTGCACTTCAATACGCAGACCCATTTGCTCCATGGCGTTACACATTGCTGCGCGCACTTCGTGCAAAGAATCTACAGGCGGTACGGGGAAATACCCGCCTTTGACGCCGGGACGATGACCCACGTTGCCGCTCTCAAAAGAGTGATCAGATGACCACGCAGCTTCTTCGGAACCGATCTTGACCATGGAACCGGACATATCAATGCGCCATTTCACATCATCAAAAACAAAATACTCTGGCTCAGGGCCGAACATAGCGGTCTCACCAATACCAGTAGACTTCAGATATTCCTCGGCGCGCTGGGCAACAGAACGCGGATCGCGGTTGTAACCCTGCATGGTGGCTGGCTCTACGATAGAGCAGCGCAAAATAACGGTAGGCTCGTCAAAGAAAGGGTCCATGATGGCCGTGCTATCGTCCGGCATCAGAATCATGTCTGATTCATTGATACCTTTCCAACCGGCAATAGAAGAACCATCGAACATTTTGCCTGTAACAAAGGTCTCTGCTTCAAATTCGTGCGCAGGAAAAGTGACGTGCTGCTCCTTGCCCTTGGTATCGGTAAAACGGAGATCAACCCACTTTACTCCGTTGTCTTTCATTAGTTTCAGAGTTTTCTCTGACATGTTGTCCTCCAGGGAAACAGTATGGCCACTTGTACGGATGAGACGCTAAGTTATGCGCCGGAACGGGGGCTCCCAAAGAACCCTAGGAACCAAGAGGCAAAATATATGCCATTTGCTCCAGCAAATACAGAGATCGAAAAATTAGCCGCCTAGGAAGGCCAACCGCACCATTACGAGCACTGCGAAGCACCAAACAAGAGCGCGCAGGCAAAAATTAGCACCAAAATAGTGCATTGCAGCTTTTTTCTGTGCCGCTATAGCGCGGACTATAATGCCGTCTCACTGCCATGCTGTCCCGCCTTTAGATATGCAATACACCATCAAGCTATTCGCCGAAATTACCATCAAGAGCAAACCGGTGCGCCAGCGCTTGGTGCGTATGCTGCGAGACAATCTGCGCACGCTGTTGAAATCTGTAGACCCCGATGCCCTGATCGAACGCCATTGGGACCATATCAGCATCCACAGCCAGGCTGACGCATCAACCCAGGAGCAAATCGTAGACCTGCTACAACGCACGCCCGGTATCAGCCACTTTCAGTGCGTGCATGAATTCCCTCTGTACCTGCCCAGCGACGAAGACACAGAACAGACTGTTGACTGGGATGGCATCTATCAACGTACTCGGGAACTTTACGGCTCGCTGCTGGCGGAAAAAACCTTTCGCGTCAGTTGCCGTCGCCACGGCGAGCACACGTTTGTTTCAGCAGATATTGAACGCCATATCGGTGGCGGTTTGAACCAGCACTGCGCCAGTGCCGGTGTAAAACTAAAACATCCCGACATCACCGTGCCAGTAGAAATTCGTCATGATCGCTTCTATGTCATCGAACAAGATCATCGCGGATTGGGCGGCTTTCCACTGGCCTCACAAGAATCTGTATTGTCTTTAATTTCTGGCGGTTTTGATTCCACGGTTTCCACATACCTCAGCATGAAGCGCGGTTTGTTGACCCATTTTTGTTTTTTTAATCTCGGCGGCGATGCACACGAAATTGCCGTCAAAGAAATTGCCGTGTATTTGTGGATGAAATACGGCGCATCCCATCGGGTGAAATTCATCAGCGTGCCATTTGCCGATGTTGTGCGTGAAATTCAGGAAAAAGTTCACCATTCACAAATGGGTGTGATTCTGAAGCGCATGATGTTGCGCGCTGCCAGCACCCTGGCGCAACAACTGGACATTCAAGCACTGGTCACGGGCGAAGCCGTGGCGCAAGTTTCCAGCCAAACACTGCCCAATCTCGCCGTCATCGATCAAGCCACACCGATGCTAGTATTGCGCCCCCTCGCCATGACCGACAAACCCGACATCATCGACATGGCACGTCATATCGGCACAGAAGTATTCGCTAAAAACATTCCTGAATACTGTGGCGTTATTTCACAAAAACCCACCACGCGCGCCAAAATAGAACGCATTACACGTGAAGAGTCCTTTTTTGATTTTTCTGTTTTGGAACAAGCCGTTGCCGACAGCGTCGCCACCAATATTGATGAAATAGCCAAAACAGAAAAAAACATCCTGGAGATACCCGAACTGCAAACCGTTCCAGCAGAAGCCATTGTGCTGGATATTCGTCACCCGGATGAAGAGCAGCGCAAACCTCTGTCTATTGACGGCGCAACCGTGCAGCGCATACCTTTTTATCAGCTGCATAAGCGCTATATAGAACTGGATAAAAACCGCCAATACCTGCTGTACTGTGAGCGCGGGGTGATGAGTCGTCTGCAAGCGCAGTTTTTACACACACAACAGTTTCAGTTCATTGGAGTGTTTCGCCTGTGAAACACCGCCGCAACATTTGGTTGATTGGATTTTTTTCTGTGCTACTGACAGCAAGCACAGGTGCCGCACTCGCCGCAGAAAAACCACAACGTATTGCCTCGCTCGGTCTGTGCACTGATCAAATTTTACTGATGCTGGTTGATCGTTCACGCATTGTGACCATCAACCATCAAGCAGCCAATCCTGTTGTGTCTTATATGGCTGATGCCGTGGGTGACATCCCTCTCAACCATGGCAGTGCCGAGGAAATTATTCCCTTCAAACCCGACCTGATTATCAGCACCCACTTTGCCTCACCCGATGCAGCTCGCATGCTAAAAACCCTAGGTTATCGCGTTGAGCAAATGCCTTTGCCCACGAGTGTGGAAGGCATTCGAGAAATGCTGCGACTGGCGGGAACATGGTTTGGTGAAGAGGCAAAAGCACAAGCGATGATCGCGGCGATGGATCAGCGCATTCTCGACGCACAAACACGCAATAAAAATAAACCAGCCTTGCGAGCAATTATCTATTCGCCCAACGGTTACACCATCGGCGACAACACCTTGGAAAACGATATTCTGCAACAGGCCGGTTATCGCAACCTCGCTGCAGAAATGGGCATTCAGCATTTTCAGCAGATATCATTGGAAACATTAGCCACCACGCGACCCGATAGAATTTTGATCGACAATTACACCTACAATCAGAATTCATTGGCCTACGGTTACATCAATCATCCTGTGCTGCGCCACATGATTCCCGCAGAAAATCGCATGTATGTCCCTTCACAACTGCGCGATTGCGCCGGCCCACAAGCCGCCGATGAAATTGCCTGGCTGGCGGATCACCGATGAACGCACGTTCCCTGCCACCTCTCACACTCAACACCATACTGGCTCTGGTAGCGCTGAGCTGTTTTCTCATTTCCTTGAGTGTCGGCACTGCAGATATCGCTGTTGGCAAAGGCATCACCGATGCACTGCAACAACACGCCAGCATTGAATCATTGATTGTGATGGAACTGCGCCTGCCGCGTGCACTGTTAGCTCTGTTGATTGGCGGCACGCTGGGTATGGCGGGTGCAGCACTGCAAGGTTTACTGCGCAACCCCTTGGCGGAACCGGGTGTGATCGGTGTCTCCAATGGCGCTGCACTCGGCGCAGTGTTGGTATTTTATTTTGGATTTGCAGGTTGGGCTTGGTACGTACTGCCGCTAGGCGGTCTGCTCGGCGCGGGCTTCTCCGTGCTATGCCTCTCTTTACTGGTGCCGCGCAGCAGCAATGTGTTGACACTGATTCTCGCTGTCAT
>CAZZNL010000161.1:0-472 GCA_964655625.1 uncultured Pseudomonadales bacterium | reverse complement strand
CACCAATCGCAGCCTGCACGATGCCGCCATTGCACTGCCGTTCATGGTGGCGGGCTGGTGTCTCATGTTAGGCAGCCGCCGCTTTCTCGATGCACTCACGTTGGGCGAAGAAACGGCACAATCGCTGGGTTTTAATGTGCAACGTCAGCGCTGGCTGCTCATTGGCGGCGTTGCCGCCAGTATTGGTGCCGCTGTTTCGGTCAGCGGTAATATCGGTTTCGTCGGGTTGGTAGTGCCACATATTTTGCGCCCTTTAGTGAATTACTCACCGCGTCATTTACTCAGCGTCAGCTTCTGGGGCGGTGGCATTTTGTTGTTGCTGGCCGATATCGCAGTGCAGCTGCTATCACACGGCGGCGAAATGAAATTGGGCGTGGTAACTGCTCTGGTCGGTGGTCCGTTCTTTCTGTATCTGATTTTACGCAGCAGGAATTACTGGTCATGACGCAGCCATCACCCACTCCTTTGCTAG
>CAZZNL010000160.1:2413-4476 GCA_964655625.1 uncultured Pseudomonadales bacterium | reverse complement strand
GCCGAAAACTGAGCACGCTGAGCAAGTGCTAGAGGTGGTGGGGCGGCTGCCTGCTACTACGCAGTTATGGGCGATGGTCGAGACTCCATTAGGTGTTGCGAACGTTGAGGCTATTGCCTGTGCGCACTCTCAGCTGACGGCGCTGATTATGGGAACCTCCGACCTCTCTAAGGAGCTGCGTATTCCCGTGCGTGTAGATCGTTTGGGGCTGCAATACAGCTTGGGGCGCTGCGTGGTTGCTGCGCGCATGGCAGGCATCGACATTATTGATGGTGTGCATCTGGATTTTAGAAATGCGACTGCTTTTCAGGGTGTTTGCGAGCAGGGTCGAGACTTAGGGTTTGATGGCAAATCATTGATTCATCCGGATCAAATTGCCACCGCTAACCAGGTGTTCGCGCCTTCAGCACAAGAAATTGAGAGGGCGAGTCAGGTTTTGACTGCTTGGCAGGAGGCGCAAACGCTAGGGCTGGGCTTGGCAGTATTGGATGGAAAGCTGATAGAAAATCTGCATGCAGCCGAGGCAGAACGAGTATTGGCATTGGCTAAAGCCATTGCGACAGCAGAAAATCAAATATGATAAATAAGATTAATTATATGCTTTAACTATTTGATTGTTATATGTATTTGCATTTTATGCTGACACCAATATATTTGATGTATAACATTAATTTTTATTTGTAACTATTTGATAAATATTAAAAAATATAGAATGGGTGGATCTATGGCAGTTTCCGACCAACATGCTGTTTTGGGTGTCACAATGACAGAGCCATTTCCGGCCAGCATGAAGCTGGCCATGTTCGGCATGGGTTGCTTTTGGGGCGCTGAGAAGAAATTCTGGCAGCTGAGCGGTGTTTACAGCACGGCTGTGGGTTATGCCGGTGGGGTGACTCCCAATCCGTTCTATGAAGAAGTTTGCACCGGGCTGACAGGGCACAACGAAGTGGTGCGTGTGGTATTTGACCCAACTGTCATCCGCTATGACGATCTGTTGCGTACGTTTTGGCAGGGACACAACCCCACGCAGGGTATGCGACAGGGCAATGATGTGGGAACGCAATACCGTTCTGGTATTTATTGCTATGACGATGAGCAGCTACAACAAGCGATACATAGCAAAGCACTGTATCAGCAGGCATTGGAGCGTGCCGGACAGGCACAGATAACCACGGAAATTATATTGGCACCCACTTTTTATTTTGCCGAGCCCTATCATCAACAGTATTTGCATAAAAATCCGAACGGTTACTGCCCCGATATCACTTATCAGGCGACGGGGCTGCCAAGTTTTCCTTCTCGAGCATAATTTAGGGCTTCGAGGCACTGTGCAATTCGCGCTTGCTGTGATGGGTTGGCGTGGGCGAGAAATCGCGGATGATAGATGTCCGTCCCGCCGTTCATAGATAGAAACATAGTCATCAGCTCTGCCAATTTTGGCAGGTCTTCATCTTCAAAGCGCTGGGAGGCGCAAATACTGAGCATGCGACGGTTATGCTGTGTGTGGCTAGTGGCGTGTTTCAGCCTGTAATCAAAAACCAGTGCATCTCCAGGCTGGGTCGGAATGGTGACGCAAGGAACTTGCTCTTTATCAATTGCCAAGTGTTTCTCATGTTTCCATACATAACGCTCGCACAGATTGGCAAATTTATCGCCAAATAAATGGCTGCCAGGAATGGCGCGAAAACCGCCGTTATTGGCATCTAGCGGCTCCAGGTACAGCAGGATTTTTACATGGCGATACTTGAAGTACGCGCCGTACAAATCAGAATGCCAATAGGTATCACCCGTGAAGATATTGCCGTCACTGGCGCGGTAAAGGTAATCCTCACCTAACAACGAACGAAAAATACCGTCGATCACAGGGTGATCCAGCAGTGCAGACAGGCTGGCATCGCGCTCAATCAACTGCAGTAGGATGCTGCGCGATTTCATGTAGTGCGCTTCATGGCGCCAGTCCACGATTTCTGCGGCATCTTGAACAAATAGCTGATCGAACACGCGGGAAATGTCATCGACACAATCTTTTAGTAGTCCAGGCACAACCAAATAGCCAAATGTGT
>CAZZNL010000160.1:0-2403 GCA_964655625.1 uncultured Pseudomonadales bacterium | reverse complement strand
CTTTTGCTGGCGGGTCAGTGCAATGGGTGAGCTATGAGTCATGGTGGCATTGATTACTATTGAGTTCTATATCTGGGCTTGATGCAGTTGTACGCCAGTCTGAGATCAGAGGGTTGATGTCAGTCAAGCTAGCATGGATTGGCATGGGTCGCTAGCCGTGCATTGCGCTAGCTAGAGGCTTTCGGCATGATGACCCGCCTTTTTAAGTCTGATCTGACGAATGTCCGTGCTACCCAAGCAAAGCAAAATTGTAATTACAGGTGCTGCCGGTTTGGTCGGGCAAAACCTGTTATTGCTGCTACAGGAACGCGGTTATCACAACCTGATCGCTATCGATAAGCATGCAGACAATCTCGCTGTAGCGCAGAAGCTGAATCCCGGCCTGCAAACATTGTGTGCAGACCTGTCTGCAGCGGGTAGCTGGCAAGAAGCGTTTGCCGACGCTGCGGTGCTGATCCAGCTCCATGCACAAATTACCGGTCTCCATGACTACGATTTTGAGCGTAACAACATCGAGGCAACGCGGCATGTATTGGAAGCTTGTCAGCGCCACCAGGTGCCTTACTTGTTGCATGTCAGCTCATCGGTGCTGCACTCGGTTGCAGATGATGCCTACACTCGCACCAAGCGCGAGCAGGAACACTTGGTGCAGCGCTCAGGCATTGCACATTGCATCCTGCGCCCCACCTTGATGTTCGGTTGGTTTGATCCCAAGCACTTTGGCTGGCTGGCACGATTTATGGAAAAGACACCGCTCTTTCCCATTCCTGGCGACGGCAGGTTTTTGCGCCAGCCTTTGTACAACAAGGATTTTTGTCGCGTCTTGATCGCTTGTATGGAGAGCCGTAGAGAAGGGCAGGCGTATGATATAGTCGGCGAAGAAGCTGTTGATTACATTGCGATAATAAAAGCTATCCGAGAAGCCAAAGCCTTGCATACTCTCATCCTGCATATTCCTTTTTCAGTGTTCGATACCTTGCTGCGCGTAGCTGCGTTGTTGCTGAAGAAGCCGCCATTTACCAGTTCACAATTGCATGCCTTGGCAGCGGGTGACTTTTTTCACGGTGTCGATATCGAGCAGGAGTTTGGTGTAGCGCCTACGCCGTTTTTGCAGGCTATTGAGGAAACATTTTGTCATCCTGTGTATTCAAAAATCACAGTGAGTCGCTGAAGGATTTAACGATGCCATATGCGAAAAAAATAGCAGTGCTAGGCGGCGGCCCCATGGGGCTAGCTGTAGCCTGGGAACTGCTCAAGCAGGGGCATGATGTCAGTTTGTACGAAGCGGGTGATCGTTTAGGCGGTATGAGTGCATCCTTTGATTTTGACGGCTTGCCTATTGAGCGATTTTTTCATTTCTTGACCACCAGTGATATCGAGTATTTTGCAGCACTGGAAGAACTTGGCATTGCCGATAAGCTGCATTGGGTAAATACCCGTATGGGTGTGTTTCACCAGCACAAACTTTACAACTGGGGTGAGCCACTGGCATTACTCCGATTCCCGGGCTTAAACCTGATTGAAAAATTCCGTTATGCTTTTCATGTGCTGTACTGCAAGCACTTAAAGTCATTCGTTGAGCTGGACAAAATTCCAGCTACTATTTGGCTGAAAAAATGGTTGGGGGAACGTGCATATAGCGTGCTGTGGGAGCCGCTGATGTCCCTGAAGTTTTACCAGCTAAAAGATGAAGTCTCTGCAGCCTGGATTGCCGCACGAGTGCAGCGTGTCGCTCACAGTCGCCAAAGTTTATTCAAGGAAAAACTCGGCTATATAGAAGGTGGTTCTGATACGTTTCTCTATGCTATAGAAAAGGCTATCCGCGACAAAGGTGGAAAAATTTTTCTATCAACGCCTGTAACAGAGGTGATGACGACCGAGGGTAAAGTGATCGGCTTGCGACTGGCTGATGAGGAAAAGCCATTTGACGCGGTCATTTCCACTATTCCGCTGCCCTACGTCGCATCGATGGTTCCCAGCCTGCCGCAAGAAGATCTACAAAAACTGCGCGCACTGCGCAATGTGGGTGTGGTGACGGTCAAGCTGAAGTTATCTCAAGCGCTAACGCCCTATTTTTGGTTGAACTTGACGGATACGTGTTACGGCATTCCCGGCATTATTGAGTACAGCAACTTAAATCCGCTGCCGGATTCCATTGTTTATGTGCCATATTACATGCCGCAAGATAACCCGCGTTTTAGTTGGGATGAGCAGCAGTTCAAACAGAACACCATCCACTGTTTGCGCGCGATCAATCCTGCTTTTGAAGAAAGCTGGATCAAGGCTTTTCATGTCTCTCGCTATTTTTATGCTCAGCCCGTTTGTGCGCCAGGGCATTTGGATGCCTTGCCGCCAATGAAAAGTGGTATAGCTGGTTTTTATATGGCCGACACCAGTTACTAC
>CAZZNL010000159.1:0-4479 GCA_964655625.1 uncultured Pseudomonadales bacterium | reverse complement strand
TATCTTGGTAGTGGCTGCTGATGATGGCGTAATGCCACAGACGGTCGAGGCTATTCAACATGCCAAGGCTGCTGGTGTGCCCATTGTGGTGGCAATTAACAAAATTGATAAGCCCTCGGCTGATCCTGAACGTGTAAAAAATGAATTGGTGCAGCGCGATGTCATTCCTGATGATTGGGGTGGCGATACGCAGTTTGTGCCAGTGTCTGCGCACACGGGTGAGGGCGTGGATCGTCTGTTGGATGCCGTATTGTTGCAAGCAGAAATGTTGGAATTGCGTGCGCCTGCAGATATTCCAGCGCAGGGCGTGGTGATTGAATCGCGTTTGGACAAAGGGCGCGGTGCTGTGGCCAGCTTGTTGGTACAGCGCGGCACGTTGCGGCGTGGTGATATTGTTTTGGCCGGATTGAATTACGGCCGCGTGCGCGCCATGTTCGATCACACTGGCCAGCCTATTGTAGAAGCTGGTCCATCGGTGCCTGTGGAGTTGCTGGGTCTTGACGGTGTGCCGAACGCCGGTGACAGCTTTCTGGTAGTGCCCGATGAGCGTCGCGCTCGTGAAGTGGCGCAATTCCGTGAACAGAAACAGCGTTTGTCTCGTCACGGCCGTCAGCAGTCGGTCAATTTGGAAACTTTCTTTGACAATATTGGTGCCGACGAGAAAAAAATTCTCAATGTGGTACTCAAGGCTGATGTGCGCGGTTCATTGGAGGCTATTCAGTCGGCACTGCTGGCATTGGGCAATGATGAAGTGGAAGTGCGCGTTGTCAGTGGTGGCGTTGGTGGTATTGCAGAAACTGATGTCAATTTGGCGATGACAACCAGTGCCATCATTCTGGGCTTTAATGTGCGTGCAGAAGGTGCGGCGCGTAAACGGGCGGAACAGGAAGGTGTAGAGATTCGCTACTACAGCATCATCTACAACTTGTTGGATGAAATGAAGCAAGCGTTGGGTGGCATGTTGGCACCGGAAACGCGAGAAGAAATCGTCGGTATTGCTCAAGTGCGCGATGTGTTCAATTCACCAAAATTTGGCCAAATTGCTGGCTGTATGGTGGTGGAAGGCACGGTGTACCGCAACAAACCTATCCGTGTATTGCGCGATAACGTGGTGATTTTCCAAGGGCAGCTCGAGTCGTTGCGCCGTTTCAAAGATGATGCGTCAGAAGTGCGTGCCGGTATGGAGTGCGGTATCGGTGTGAAGGATTACAACGATGTCAAAGTGGGTGACCAGATAGAGGTTTATCAGGTCAGCACTATCGCGCGTACGCTGTAAACGCTGGGTTGCTGATGTCGCAAGAGTACAGTCGCACTCAGCGCATTGGGGATTACCTCAAGCGTGAATTGGCGCTCTTGCTTCAGCAAGAGCTGCGCGATCCACGCGTGGGTATGGTCAATGTCAATGACGTGGAAGTCAGTCGCGATCTCGCTCACGCCAAAGTGTTTGTGACTTTTGTGGGCGAGCGTGGTGACGACGCTTGTGCGCAAGCGTTGCAGGTATTGAACAGGGCAGGTGGTTTTCTGCGCAGTCGTATTGCAGCGAGTAACCACATGCGAACAACACCCAAGTTGTTTTTTGTTTTGGATGTCAGTGTGCAGCGTGGCGCGCATCTATCGTCCTTGATAGATCAGGCCGTAGCTGCGGATCGACAGCTGCACAGTACCGACGAACAGTAGTATTTTTTATGAGTCGGCAGCGCAAAGCCAAGGGGCGCCCGGTTAATGGTGTGCTGTTATTGGATAAACCCCTGGGAATCACTTCCAATGCGGCACTACAGAAAGCCAAGCGATTGCTGGGTGCTGCCAAGGCAGGTCATACCGGTAGCCTGGACCCTATGGCGACAGGGGTGTTGCCCTTGTGCTTTGGTGAAGCCACCAAGTTTTCACAGTATTTACTGGATGCTGACAAGGCTTATACCTGCACCATTCGCTTCGGTATCAGAACGACAACGGCGGATGCTGAAGGTGCAATACTAACGGATCAACCGATTCCTTTGCTGACACAGGCAGCGGTTGAGACTGTACTGGCGACGTTTCTGGGCGAGATCGCCCAAGTGCCCCCGATGTTTTCTGCGCTGAAGCATCAAGGCGTGCCACTGTACAAGTTAGCGCGGGAAGGCGTGGAGATAGAGCGCGCGCCGCGACAGGTCACTATTTATCAGATCGCGCTGTCGGCTTTCCGGGCTGGAGAATACCCAGAGGCTGATATTGCAGTGAAAGTCAGTAAAGGGACGTATATCCGTACCTTAGCGGCTGATATTGGTGATCAACTGGGTTGTGGTGCACACGTCACCCGTCTGCGCAGAACACAAGCGGGTTCTTTTGCCGAGCAAGCCTGTGTCACGCTGGAACATCTAGAGGTGCTGGCGGAGGAGGATGGTGTCGGCGCGTTGGACGAGCTACTGCTACCGGCCACGACCCTGTTGGCGCAGATGCCTGAGGTTACTTTGCCATCAGCGTCCGGCTTCTATTTCCGACAGGGGCAGCCAGTTTTGGAGGTTGGGGTGTTGCGTACTGTTGCAGCAGGTGAAATTGTCCGGGTAATGCTGGATAATGGCGAGTTCATTGGGGTTGCTGAAGTGCGTGCCGATGGTTACATCGCACCCAAACGGCTGCTCCAGCAAATGAGTTAATCCATCACGTCAACTGTAAATATGCACGGTTGAAGGTGAATCTATCAATGCATATTCCAAGAGAGGTTAGTTGTTATGGCACTGTCAGTTGAAGAAAAACTCGCGATTGTCAAAGAGCATGGTCAGGGCGAGAAAGATACCGGATCGCCAGAAGTGCAGATTGCCCTGCTGACGGCAAATATCAATAAGTTACAAGGGCACTTTGGTGCGCATAAACAGGATCACCATTCGCGTCGCGGATTGATCCGTATGGTCAACCAGCGCCGCAAGATGCTGGACTACCTCAAGCGTAAAGATACAGGTCGCTACGCACAGCTGATTGGAAAACTCGGCTTGCGCCGCTGATGGAAGTGCCGCGCCAGTGCGCGGCATTTTTTTCTGTGTCAATCGACTGGGTATTGGCGTGAATTTTAATTTTGATGTGAAGAAAAAAGAGAGAAGGAAATTATTGTGAAAGCGATTATCAAAAAATTTCAATACGGTGATCAGACGATCACTTTAGAAACCGGACGTATTGCGCGCCAAGCGACAGGCGCAGTGTTGGCCAGTATGGGCAACACGGCTGTGCTGTGTACGGTGGTTGGCGCTAAAACTGCAAAAGAGGGACAAGATTTTTTCCCGTTGTCAGTGCACTACCAGGAAAAAGCCTATGCAGCTGGCAAAATTCCCGGTGGCTTTTTTAAGCGTGAAGGTCGTCCTAGTGAAAAAGAAACCCTGACGTCGCGCTTGATTGATCGTCCGATCCGCCCTTTATTTCCTAATGACTTCAATAATGAAGTGCAAGTTGTCTGCACCGTGATGTCGGCAGAAAAGGATACCGACCCTGATATCGTTTCTATGATCGGCACCTCGGCAGCATTGGCGATTTCCGGTATTCCATTCAATGGGCCTATCGGCGCTGCGCGCGTTGGTTATGCAGATGATGTCGGCTACATTCTGAATCCTGGTTACGCGCGCTTGAAATCCTCCGAGCTCGACATGGTTGTGGCCGGCACCAAGGATGCTGTGTTGATGGTGGAGTCTGAGGCCAATGAGTTGCCAGAAGACATTATGTTGGGTGCAGTGTTGTTTGCGCACAGTGAAATGCAGGTGGTGATTGCTGCCATCAATGCGTTGGCGGCAGAAGCCGGTAAGCCGCGTTGGGCGTGGCAAGCGCCTGCAGAAAATCGCGCGTTGCAAGACCGTGTTGTGTCTGCAGTAGGGCCGCAAATTGGTGAAGCCTATCGCATTACCGAAAAGCAGCAGCGCTACGCGCGTTTGGATGAGCTGCGACAAACAGCCATCGATAAAATTGTGGCAGAGGATGCTGGTTTTTCTGCAAAAGATGTTGCCGATATGTTCGGTAAGCTTGAGAAAAAGGTGGTGCGCAATCGCGTGTTGAATGGCGAGCCGCGCATCGATGGTCGCGACAACCGTACTGTGCGTGCTGTAGCTGTAGAGGTGGGTGTGTTGCCCTCGGTGCACGGCTCAGCGCTGTTTACGCGCGGCGAAACACAAGCGGCCGTGGTGGCAACACTGGGTTCACTGCGCGATGCACAAAACATTGATGCCCTGGAAGGTGAGCGCAAAGATTTGTTCATGTTGCACTACAACTTTCCTCCGTACTCGGTAGGAGAGTGTGGGCGTATGGGTAGCACGGGTCGGCGCGAAATTGGCCATGGCCGCTTGGCGCGCCGCGGTGTGGCGGCAATGTTGCCGTCGCAGGAAGTTTTCCCGTATGCCATACGCGTGGTTTCAGAAATTACTGAATCCAATGGCTCCAGTTCCATGGCTTCAGTCTGCGGTAGCAGCTTGGCCTTGATGGATGCCGGCGTGCCGCTGAAAGCGCCTGTTGCAGGTATCGCTA
>CAZZNL010000158.1:0-4493 GCA_964655625.1 uncultured Pseudomonadales bacterium | reverse complement strand
TTTAATGATTGACGGCGCGCGCATGGTCACACCAAGAGTGGTTGAATACGCGCTCATGGCCATTCGCGCTGAACCGCATGCCCTGATCGCCGTGCCCGGTTACAGTCTCGGCTGGCAAGATCAGCACCACAATATCGACGCCTGTTACGATGAAACGCAAGAAATTGCACTCTTGGAGTGCAGTCGCTGGCAAGACAACGGCTACCGTTTGTTCGATATCGCCACCATCAGCGGCGCCAATCCGAACGGCTTCATGAATCCGCTAATGGAATGCAATTGTGTCATCACTTCTGCACAAAACTTTGCCGCCATTGGTGGTGCCAATCCTGATTTTCAATTGCCGGGCGGCGGCTCCATCAACCTGCATCTTTTTAGGCAGCTCGGTCTGCTCACCTCCAGCACTCGCTATTTTGTCATGCCCGGTGAAGGTTCTTTCCACCAATTCCACGGCGGCGTTACTACAAGCCAATGGCAGGATCTGGAGGTTGTTTTGGAAAGCCACCGCAAACAACTGCACAGCTACTGGGGAGGGCACTTCCACTCTCTGCGCCGCGAACCGCAGCTGCTCGGCAGTATCGGCAGCCACGCGCAGCGCTTCCTTAAACTATCTAGCCAAAAGTCGCGCAAACGGCTCGGCCGCTTGGAGCGCCACGGCCAGCAACCCTGGCCGGACGCCTCCGCTAGTGCATCCAGCGCGCTGGACTACTAGACTGGCCGACAGGCGTCTTCTTCCTCCTATCAGAGATATCGCACCATGCAACCGTTTCTACCGCCCTCGCTGAGAAATTTTTCCATCGACTACATGGCATTCAGCACCTGGGTGGATCACCTACCGTTTGGTTATGACATCGTTGCTGCCACACGCCCACAACTGCTTGTCGAGCTGGGCACACAGCTGGGCACCTCTTTTTTCTGCTTTTGCCAGTCAATGGCAGAGAACAATATCGATGGCCTCTGTTATGCCGTCGACACCTGGGCAGGCGATGAACACACCGGTGAATACGACAACACTACATTCGAAGCCGTGCAAAAACACGCACGCAGCCACTATGGCGCCATTTCTTATTTGATGCGCATGTTATTTAACGACGCACTAGCGCACTTCAGCGACAACTCCATAGATTTACTACATATAGACGGCTTACATACCTACGAAGCCGTATCGGAAGATTTTCGCAACTGGTATCCAAAAGTCAAACCGGGCGGCATTATTTTGTTTCATGACATCCAGGCACGCATGATGGACTTTGGTGCATGGAAATTCTGGGAAGAAATATCAACGCAATACAATACCTTCACTTTCAAACAAGGCTTTGGCCTCGGTGTATTGAGAAAAGATGGCGGAGAAGAGCCAGACAACGATCTGCTAAAAATGTTATTCAGTAAAGATCCTGTAACGCATGAAAATCTACGCGCCTTTTATGCGCATGCTGCCAGATTTCATGAGTACAAACGCAAAATTACGCGACAAGAACGCATACAACAACAAAAGCGACAACAACAGCTAGATGCAGCACAAGCAGGCAACAAAACACCATCAGTACCACACTAAACCATTCCAGGCACATAGTTATGGCCTTTGACAATCAAGCCTATGGCATGCCGCCACCAATCATTCATATAGGGTTTCCCAAAGCCATGTCTTCGTGGCTGCAAAAATTTCTCTTCAAACCCGAACAAGGCTTCCTCAACATTCTGGATTCACTTCGCACTACGATCAGCGTTATTGATCCCAGTCCTTTTACATTCCATGAAACTTCCTGCTTACAATTCATTCAGGAGACACTGCAAAAAAATCCAGAACATGCATCACTCGTCCCTGTCTGTAGTGCAGAAGCCTTAATTGGCAATCCCTACTGCGGTGGCTATAACGCCAAACAGAATGCCGATCGACTGAAAGCCCTGTTCCCCAATGCCAAAATTCTTTTTATCATTCGCGAACAACGCAGTTTAATGCGCTCGTTATACAAGACCATGGTGGTGTGGGGCATGCCGCACGGCATTAAGCGCCTCTTGCATCCCAAGGACACTTCGCTGGCACCACAGTTTAATCTTGATTATCTGCGCTTTGATCTTGCCACTGCTTACTACCAACAACTGTTTGGCGCAGAAAACGTACTTGTTCTTCCCTATGAGATGTTCGCAGAAAATCCGCAAGCCTTTGTCCATGGCATTTTGTCGCACGCAAGCTGCACACCCACCGCTGCTTTTGCCAAGCTCCCGTTCCAAAAACGACTCAACAAAAATCAACCCTTGGCCGAAATTTATCTGCAGCGACTCCAGAACTTATGGCTCTCCAGTCCTTTTAACTACGCAGGCCCTCTTGCTTCTACCGAGGATCGCACAACACGCCGCATCCAGCGCAGCAAGCAGCAGCGACTGCCGCGTTTTACGCATCCATGGTTTGAAAATGATTTTCGTCAAACTGTCGAACAAGCTTTTGCTGGACAATTTGCAGCCAGCAACCGCCATCTTGAGCAGCTGACCGGACTCTCACTGGGTCAATACGGTTACGATCTGGATACACAAACGGAAAGAGTGAAGTAGTGCATGTCACCTACGGATGAACCTTACAAAGCACTTTTCAGCTATGGCCACATGCGTGCTACGCACCTTGGCCAACACCTATCCGAAAGCGAAGAGCTTGTTATCGACCAGTTTGTGCGCCCAGAATATTTGGCAGCACTGCGCGATGCACTAAACCACGATCACACCATTTTTTCTTGTCACCCGAACACGCTACAACAGTGCTATTTGTCCCCTCTCAGTCGTCAATGTTTATGGGAGTTGCACAGCGGCATTATGATTCGGCTATTGGAAAACATTACGGGCTTGAGCAATCTACTGGCTGATACACACTGCGAATACAGTGGCCTGGCTCAAACACTGGCATCCACAGCATCAACACACGAGTTACCGCAGCCGCCAGTTGCTTTACCTCCAACACTGACTGTTTCGATTGACCTGGCCAGTGGCAGCGCAACATTGAGTCGCGCAGGTAGCGCCTACTTATTACCCGCTGTATCACCCAACGGCACTTTGCATGCCTGCTATTGGCAACACTCCATCACTACCGAGAGATAAATTCATGGTCGGCCTAACTCCATTGCTGGATTATCACAGGCTTGAGCAGCTAGCGTCAGAACAAGCGCGCCATTACCAACATGCTGAACCTTTTCCGCATATTGCCATTGACCATTTCATTGATGCCGATACAGTTCACCGATTGCTGCAACGCTTTCCTGAACTGCACGAAAAACCTACGCAAGCCACATTAGATTCTGGAAAATTTCCACAGCCCAACAAACTCTGGTTATCCAACCAAGCAGGGGTTGACCCCTTGATTCGTCATCTGTATTGGGAATTAAACTCTGCACCTTTTTTACACTTTTTGGAAACGCTGACCGGTATAAAAAACCTGATTGCCGATCCTCACATGGCCGGCGGCGGCGTTCACGAAACCTTGCGTGATGGTCTATTAATGATTCACGCTGACTTTAATAAGCATCCACATTTTGATTTGGATCGCCGCTTAAATATTCTTATTTATCTCAATCCAGACTGGCAGGATGAATGGGGCGGGCATTTGGAATTATGGGAACGCGATATGAGCCGCTGTGTGAAAAAAATCTCACCGCTTGCCGGTCGCTGCGTCATTTTTTCCACCCAGCGTGACAGCTTCCACGGTCATCCACATCCATTGGTCTGTCCACCTGGTCAATCGCGCAAGTCAATCGCTCAGTACTACTACACACAAGGCAGACCCGCTAACGAAGATGCCAGCCCGCACAAAACTCTCTGGCAAGATATTACTGCGCCCGCTGATCGTTGATCACATCATGTATTGGTCGATGGCTTAATAAGCGCTTAATTTTTCGCTGCATCTGAAACGGCACCAATCGCAGTGCATGACGCACGCCAGAGTGCTCACGCAAGCGAACCAACGCCATTAACACCTTTTCGCGCAATGCCATATCCATCAAGCCATCTCCCGCTTTCGGCGGGTAAGACCAACGAGTAACCAGTGGCAATGCCGGCAGAGGCTTACGAGTGGGCATTACAGTTTCTCTGGCAACTACATAATCACGACTGTACAAAAACTCACTCTCTTCAGGGGTGACCTGGTGCCAACCATTCTGTGAGTCACCTTGCATTTGGTGGCTGATCAACGCGTCTCGAATCTGCAGCAGTGTGTCATTCCATTCAATGGGCGTTGTGCGCCAATGCTTGATAAAACTGAGCGGCCGTCCTTCCAGACGTTCAGGGAAGGAGCCCAAATCCGTTGCCAAAATGGGTAGACCACTGCGCAAAGCGGCACTCAAGGTATAGCAATACGTTTCGTGCCACTGCGCAGGAAACCAAATCAGATGAGGCTGCAACTCGGCAATCAAGGCATCCAGTTTTGCGTCATCGTAGGCGCCATGAGTAACCACCTCAGGAGCCAATGGTTTATAGGCATAACCCAACAAGTGGTATTGCAGTCGATTCAGGGA
>CAZZNL010000157.1:0-4564 GCA_964655625.1 uncultured Pseudomonadales bacterium | reverse complement strand
GGGGAAGCCATTCAAGTGGCAAAATCTGGTCGCATTCACACATTTATTGCCACCAGCCCGATCCACATGGAAAAGAAATTGCGCATGTCACCGACCCAAGTTGTCGAGCAGGCGGTGATGGCGGTCAAATTGGCGCAGGAATACACGGCCGATGTTGAATTCTCCGCCGAAGATGCCGTGCGCTCCGAAATGGATTTTCTCGTGCATATTTTTGGTGAAGTGATCAAAGCCGGCGCTAAAACCATCAACGTACCCGATACAGTCGGCTACTCCATTCCTGCCTTGTGGGGTGAACGCATCAAACAATTGATAGAACGTGTTCCCGGTGCAGATAAAGTGGTGTGGTCTACACATTGCCACAACGACCTCGGTATGGCCGTTGCCAATTCATTGGCAGCCGTGATGAACGGTGCTCGACAAGTGGAGTGCACCATCAACGGCCTGGGTGAGCGCGCTGGCAATGCGTCACTGGAAGAAATCGTCATGGCCGTGCGTACCCGCAAAGATGTTTTTCCTGTGGAAACGCGCATCGACACCACACAAATTGTACCGACATCAAAACTCGTCTCCACCATCACCGGCTACCCCGTACAGCCCAATAAAGCCATCGTAGGTGCTAACGCTTTTGCACACGAATCCGGCATCCACCAGGATGGCGTACTCAAACATCGCGAAACCTACGAGATCATGCGCGCCGAAGATGTGGGCTGGAATGCCAACAAATTAGTGCTCGGCAAATTGTCTGGCCGCAACGCTTTCCGCACTCGTCTTAAAGACCTCGGCATCGAACTCGATGACACGGCCTTGAACGATGCATTTGCACGCTTCAAAGATCTCGCTGATAAAAAATCAGAAATTTTTGATGAAGATTTGCAAGCTCTGGTCAGTGAAATGGAACCCAGCGATGCAGAGGATACCTACCAGCTCGACACCATCGAAGTGATTTCCAAAACCGGTTCGCGCCCACATGCCAGCCTTTCACTCAAAGTGAAAGGAGAAACTGTACGCAGTGAAGCCGAAGGCAGTGGCCCTGTTGATGCCGCCTTTAAAGCGGTAGAGAAAGTTGCCCAAAGCGGTGCCGATCTGTTGCTCTATTCGGTCAACGCCATTACCAGCGGCACAGACTCACAAGGCGAAGTGACTGTGCGTCTGGAACGCACAGGGCGCATTATCAACGGCAATGGCGCAGATACCGATATCGTCGTCGCTTCTGTCAAAGCCTATCTCAACGCACTCAACTTGCTGATGGCGGGTAAGGTTCGCATCAATCCGCAAGAAGGCGACCATGTGTAATCAACTCGGATAAGTGTCATGCACGAGCGGCTGCGACTGGATTATCTCAATGTCATGGGGATCACCCAGTACGTAGCGCGCTCGCCTTTACCGGGTGCGCTGCATTCGCCAATTATTGACGACATTGCGAGCAACGACAGCAATGCCCTATCGACAATTATCGAAGAATCCAGCAGCAACACCTTGACGCATATTGCTGAGCTATTGGATAGCACAACAACGCTGCAAGCAGCTCCAGCCCCATTGTCAGCCACACAACAACGCAGCAACCCAGCGGCCAGCACTAATACAAATGCAGCCATTCTGTTTCATTGTCAGATCGCTTTTTGGACGGTAGATGATTTGCTGGTATTGGCGGAAGCGCCGCGTTTGGATAATCCTCAACTGACACTATTGCGCAATATCCTGAATGCCATTGGCCGCAAAGAACAACTACCCAATGCCGGGCAATTTTCTTGGCCATTGCCACAGCGCAAAGAAAAAGCTCTCGCAGCGGCGCAGGAACACTTTCAAGGCTTGCTAGACGGCGGCGCATTGCAGCACAACAGTAAAGTCCGCCAGATTTTATGTTTTGGCGAGCAGATCCCCACGCTGCTGCAAGAGCAAAGCCAAGCACAACAATATCGCGACTGGCCTCTGATCACCGTATGCACACTACAAGACATGCTCACCCATCCTGCAAGAAAATCTGATACCTGGCGCACACTGCAAGTGCTGATACGCGCCTGAACATGTCGCCTGAATATTTCGCATGGGCATTCGCACAGCTACGCTAAAAGACTTTGATGAGCTGCTGTTCATTGAAGAACAAGCGCATAACTATCCGTGGCCAGAATCCACACTGCACTGGTGTTTAGAGCAAGCGCATATTCGCTGTTTTCTGTTGGAAGAAAACCGTGACATCCTGGGTTTCGCTATTTACGAATGCGTGCTCGATGAAGCGTCACTACTCAATATTGCAGTCAATCCTTTATATCAAGGACAAGGATTGGGACAAAAAATCCTGCAAAACACCCTGCTGCAGCTAGAGGCCGGCATCAACAAAGTATTTCTGGAAGTGCGCACGTCCAACGCGCCAGCACTGCACATTTACCAGCGCGCAGGCTTTATCGAGGTCGGTCAACGCCGCAATTACTATCCCAGTGAAACAGGGCGTGAAGATGCACGGATATTTAACCTGGATCTTGTTCAGTATCGCCAACGACTCTCAAACGTCTAATTTCATCGCGCGCAGAGGATAAATATCAAAGCGCGTGGACTCCCCTTCCAATACCAAACCCGGCTTTTCATGAGCCAGATACGACGCATGACGCGGACGCTTCACCACCACACGACATTGAGCAACCTGCAAGGCTAGCGGCAACAAGGCATCGGCATCATCGTCGCCACCCAGCAGTTGATGAAATGCGGCCATTTCTTTTTTGACAGCTGCAGTTTTCCGCTTCTCAGGAAACATAGGATCCAGATACACCACATCCGGCCGCAACGACATGGATGGGTCATTTAACAAAGCTGTTAAATATGATTTTGCATCAATAGCCATTAATGACATGCGCATAGCAATCTGCCGCAACGCTTCATCTTTGGTTTGACAACTGGCGCGTGCAATACCATCCTGTAACAGCGCATGCACTAGCGCAGATCGCTCACACATTTGCACAGTGCAACCCAGTGATGCCAGCACAAAACTGTCACTACCCAAGCCTGCTGTGGCATCCAAAACTGTGGGGACAATATTGCCTGCTTTAAGACCCACCGCTTTTGCCACCGCTTGACCACGCCCGCCGCCATGCAACCGCCGGTGATGGCTGGCGCCTGCGGCAAAGTCCACCACAACACGCTGTCGCCCTTGCAATAAACTCACAGCATCTGCAGAAAAAACCAAAAGAAAAGTAAATTTTTTGCACAGCGTTTCATCTGCATCCACAGGCAACACAGGCACCGCGAGCTGCTGTGCCAGTTGTTCAGCCTCTGTTACCCGTGTCGCAACAACCGGCCAAACTGCCAACAACGCCGATTCAGGCACGACGCCTACGCCACCATGCCATCATCAAGGCCACCAAGGTCAACAGCAAAGGCACGGTGACAATATTGATCACTTTCAGTTGCCTACCCAAACGATCAACGTCAGCATCCAATTGATGCTGCACATCGCGCAATTTTTTTCTGATGCGCAACTTTTCTTGTTGGAATTGTGTCAGCGCCTGTTGCTGCTCCGGTGTTAATCCGCTGGCAACTGCTTCTGCACCCTCCTGAGCGGGTGCATTCAAAGCTGTAATTTTTTTCTCCGTATCATTCAACGCCTGCGTTAACGCATCCTGCTGTTCACGCAAACTATTGCTGGCTGCTTTTTCCAATGCATCCACTCTCGTGAAGGGACGCTTGAAAGAACCGCGACTGCGCAAGCTGATTAAATCGGTACTGCCACCCAGCGCATCCACCATATTCACCACCATATCGCCATTACCCGCAAAAGGTGTGGCGACAATTTGTCCATAATAATCTTGGCTATCCACCCACATACGGTCTGTCAGTAAATCTGTATCGGCAACTACAATCACTTGGATTGGCTCACGCGATTCTGTCAGCGGTGTAGATGCAAAATGGCTGTCCGCAGGTTTTCCTGCAGGAAATGCTGTTTTCACCGCGCCACTTACCCATGCGGCAAACACATAGCGATGGTCACTAGGCTTCATCTTACCAAGCAATTCAGCATGATTTCCTATCGTAGCGTACTGCTGCACATCCATTACATCTGTCTGCTTGCTTGAAAACAGCAAGGGCACAAATTGTGTGCTGCTGCCAGCCGCCTGCGACAAGGCACCTGCAGAAGCGATATTCACATTTTCCAAATCGGCAATCACATTTTGTTCACGATTAATGGCATCGCCTTCCAAACTCAAAATACCGACATGCGGCACAGCTTGGCCGCCGCGCTCCACAGGAATGCTGTGCGCACTCCCTAAATCCAATATCACTTTACTGGCATCGTAATTGACACCCCAGGCCTTGAATAACGGATCAAGATCGGAACTGCGATCAGCAAACCCCTCACCCAACAACTTGGCTTCGCTTTCATCTGTTTCCGCCAAAGGATCAACAAATACCAATAACCGGCCGCCGCGCAATACAAATTGATCAATAGCAAACAGCGTTTTTTCTGGCAGCTTATTGGGGTGCACAACAATCAACAGATTCAGATCATCATCAATTTTGTCGACACTGGGATCAATTTGACGACGAATATCAAACAGCTGGCGCATTTGATTGA
>CAZZNL010000156.1:0-4582 GCA_964655625.1 uncultured Pseudomonadales bacterium | reverse complement strand
CCATTCCTGTGGTGGTATTGGGGACATTTGCTGTCATGGAGGCGGCAGGATTCTCTATCAATTTGTTGACTATGTTTGGTTTGGTGTTGGCCATGGGCTTGCTGGTGGATGATGCCATCGTGGTGGTGGAAAACGTCGAGCGGATCATGACAGAAGAAAAGCTGCCGCCGCTGGAAGCAACGCGCAAGGCCATGGGGCAGATTTCTAGTGCCTTGGTGGGGATTGGTTTGGTGCTGGTGGCGGTATTTGTGCCGATGGCATTTCTTAGTGGATCCAGCGGTGCTATTTATCGGCAGTTTACGTTGACGATGGTGGCGGCGATGGTGTTGTCGGTGCTGACGGCATTGATTTTGACGCCAGCCCTGTGCGCAACCTTATTGAAACCTGTGCAGCATCAGCATGAAGAGGCTCGCGGTTTTTTTGGTTGGTTTAATCGTGTGTTTCTGACATCTGTCAAAAAATATCACCTGGCTGTGGCTAGGTTATTGCCGCATCCACGTATGGTTTTTACCGCGTATGGATTGATTGTTGCAGCGGTGGCTTATTTGTTTGTGAGCTTACCGACCTCATTTGTTCCCGAGGAGGATCAAGGTTTTTTTGCCAATATTATTTCTTTGCCTGTAGGGTCGACGCGCGAACAAACACAAGCTGTTCTCGATAAGGTTCGCGATTACTACATGGAGCATGAGCAAGAAACTGTCAGTGAGATGTTTTATGTGGCGGGTTTTAGTTGGGCTGGCTCCGGTCAAAATATGGGACAGATGTTTACCAAGTTGCGCCCATGGAGTGAGCGCAGCGGGAAGGATCAGTCGGCGCAGGCGGTTATACAGCGTGCGACCAAATTTTTTAGCACAATTCGTGAGGCCAACATTGTGGCGATTAACCCAGCTCCAGTGCAGGAGTTGGGAAATTCCACCGGATTTGATTTGCAGTTGCAGGATCGCGGCGGCAAAGGGCATGCGGCATTGATGGAGGCGCGCAACCAATTGTTGAGTATGGCGACAAAAAGAACTGCTGATGTTGCTCGTGTGCGTGCCAATGGCATGGATGATACGCCCATGTATCAGCTCGACATCAATCAGGAGCGCGCCAGTGTATTGGGGCTATCGATGTCAGATGTTTACAGCACGATGACAGCGGCTTTTGGTTCTTCCTATGTCAACGACTTTATTGATCGTGGTCGCGTCAAGCGCGTGTATGTCATGGGGGATGCTGCCGCGCGGATGCAGCCAGAAGATCTCAATAAATGGTATGTGCGCAATAAAACGGGAGAGATGGTGCCATTTTCAGCTTTTGCCAGCGCGTATTGGACTTACGGTTCTCCAAAATTGGAGCGTCACAACGGTGTACCTTCAGTGCAAATTCAAGGCACCGCTGCACTGGGTAAAAGCTCGGGTGATGCCATGCGCGTGATGGAAGAGTTGGTGGCGCAATTGCCGGGTGATTTTGGTTATGAGTGGACGGGGATGTCACGCGAAGAAATGCAAGCGGGAAAACAAACGCCCTTGTTATATACCGTTTCGATTCTGGTAGTTTTCCTCTGTTTGGCTGCACTGTATGAAAGCTGGTTGATACCGCTTTCTGTGATTTTGGTTGTGCCTCTCGGTGTGTTGGGTGCGTTGTTGGCGGCGAAGTTTTTTGGTTTGTCGAACGATGTGTATTTCCAAGTAGGATTGCTGACAACCGTGGGTTTGGCGGCCAAGAATGCTATCTTGATTGTTGAATTTGCACGAGAGCAGTACGACCGTGGTGTTGGTTTATTTGATGCGGTGTTGGAAGCAGCGCAATTGCGGCTGCGCCCGATCATCATGACTTCCATGGCCTTCTTGTTTGGTGTTGCGCCCTTGGCGCTGGCAACCGGTGCTGGAGCGGCCAGTCGCAGTGCTATTGGTATCGGTGTGTCCGGAGGTCTGTTGGCTTCAACTTTTCTGGTGATCTTTTTTGTGCCGGTATTTTTTGTTGCCGTTGTTGGCGCGTTTGGCAGCAGAAGGTCGATGGCAAAGCCGGATCCAGCGTGAGTCTCGTCTGTTTCTGTTGCAGTGCTATGATGCCCTGTATCGGGTAGCAGGAACCTTTCATGCGCACGCGCAACCATAATCGCATATGGCTATTGATACTGGTGATATCCAGTGTGGCGATGATGGTGCTGGGCGTGACCATCTTTGTGTTGTTCATGTCGGTGACAGAGCAGAACAAGCGCATCATGATGAGCTATGCAGAGCATCAAGCCAGCATGTTGCAGTCCGTCATGGAGCTGATACCGGAGCAAACAGCGCTCAATGCAGAACCGCCTGCGCTGGTGATGGATCATATTCGTCAGACGTTGGCGCGCAATCCTGTTATTACCGACAGTGGTGAAATGCTGTTCGCCTATCGCGTCGATAACACCGTACATTTTGTGTCGCCGTATCGATTCGCTAGCAATACGCCGCAAGTGTTGCCCGAAGATGATACGCGCATCCAGGCGATGCGCTTGGCTTTGGATGGCCATGCCGGTGTGATGTATACCAAAGATTATCGCGATGTCGAAGTGCTGGCTGCATTCGTGCCTGTCGAGAATATGAACCTTGGTGTGGTAGTGAAAATTGATGCAGCTGAAGTTAAAAAGCCATTTATCTATATAGCGCTGTACGCAACGCTGAGTACTTTGTTCATTATCGTAATTGGTATTTTGTTGATGCACAAAGTGACCAAGCCTTTGTTGGATACGTTAGAAGAGAGTGAGTCGAGGTATCGCACACTGTTTGATAGCGCCAATGAGGGCATTATGGTCATCAGCGACAAAATTGAAGAGTGCAATGATCAGGTTGTGCGTCTGCTTGGTTATGATAAAGATGAAATTATTGGCAGCCGCATTGCGGATTTTTCACCAGAGCGTCAGCCATACGCCGATGCTGCCTCAGAAGGAACCAGCAACCGCTTTGCGCTGGCGATGCAAGGAAAGCCGCAGTATTTTGTTTGGCGCAGCTTGCGACAAGATGGCACGGAAATCGATTTGGATGTCATGCTCAAAGCGGTGCAAATCGGAAATCGCAAGCTGACTTTAACAACATTGTTGGATATTACTGATCGACGGCGCGCGGAGTTGGAATTGCGCAACAAAGAACAAGAAGTGACAGAGGCCAGAGAGCATTTGGCGCACATGGCGCGTTTGTCGACCATGGGGGAAATGGCGGCGGGTATTGCGCACGAAATCAATCAACCGTTGGCGGCAATTTCTGCCTATGCGCAAGGTTCGGTGCGAATGCTGGACAGTGGGCACAATGACGCTCAGGCATTCAAAGAGCCGCTGGAGAAAATTGCCGCGCAGGCTATTCGTGCGGGTGAGGTGATACGCCGCCTGCGTAGTTCCGTCAAGAAAAGTGCTTCAGAGTTGGAGTGGGTGGATATCAATGAGTTGGTATCTGAAGTGGTGCAGCTGGCCGAAGTGGATGCCCGTAAATATGCGATTCCGGTTTATCTGCATCTTGCGCCGCAAGTGCTCGACGTTAAGGTTGATGCGGTGCAAATTCAGCAGGTAGTGCTGAACTTGATTCGCAACGCGCTAGAAGCCATGGAAAATACGCCGCATGAACAGGCCAGGGTGGACGTGCATACGCAGCAGACGGCAGATGGTCAGGTGAGTATTTCCGTGGTCGATGCCGGCCCGGGGTTGAGTGATGAAGCCTTGTCCCAAGTGTTCACGCCCTTTTTTACCACCAAGGCAGCCGGCATGGGTATGGGGCTTTCGATTAGTGAGTCGATTATTGTGGCGCATGGAGGGCGTTTGTTGGCTGCTCGCAATACCAGCGCTTCTGGTGCTACATTCACCATATTGTTGAATGCTAGAGCATCGTAGGTATCGAGTATTGCTGGTGCGCTTTGATGAAACTTTTTCTGTTTGACGAAACTTTACAGTAGGAGATAACAATGAGTGCAGTTTTATCACAAGAAGCGACCGTCTTCGTGGTGGATGACGATGATGCGGTGCGCGAATCACTGGTTTTTTTAATGAAATCTGTGGGTTTGCGAGCAGAGAGTTTTTCTTCGGCGCAAGCCTTTCTGGATCACTACAATGCGGCGCGTGCGGGCTGTCTGATTTTGGATATCCGTATGCCGGGCATGAGTGGCCTGGAGCTGCAAGATAAATTGAACAAGATGGGCTCTATTCTGCCGATTATTTTCATCACGGGTCACGGTGATGTGCCGATGGCGGTGAAAGCCATCAAATCTGGCGCGGCTGATTTTATTCAGAAACCGTTTCGCGATCAGGAGTTGATTGATCGGGTGCGTGAAGTGTTGGAAGAGGATGCGCAGACGCGCGCCGATAAATTGCAGCGCACAGAAATTCTTAAGCGCATGGATACCTTGACCGAGCGTGAGCGTGAAGTCATGGCACAGGTGGTAGAGGGCAAGGCCAATAAGGTGGTGGCTATTGATTTGAATGTATCGCAGCGCACGGTGGAAATTCATCGCGCCAATGTGATGGATAAAATGAAGGCGCGTTCGCTGGCGCAGTTGGTGCGCTTGGTGATGAAAGCGCAGGGTGAATTGTAAGCAGGGTGAATTGTAATTAGCGTGTTAGCAGTTGATTGAAGTTGAT
>CAZZNL010000155.1:2484-4593 GCA_964655625.1 uncultured Pseudomonadales bacterium | reverse complement strand
CGGTGAAACTGCCGAGATGCCCGGCATGTACGAAGGCGATGACTATGACATGGCAGGTTTTTGTGTCGGCGTGGTCGAGAAAAACAACATCATCGATGGCTCGCGCGTGCATATCGGTGATGCACTGATCGGCATCGCATCGTCCGGCACACACTCCAATGGCTATTCGTTGATCCGCAAAATTCTTGAAGTCTCTGGGGTTAATCCAGCCACAGAAAAGCTGGACGGCAAACCGCTGGCCGACTGGTTGATGGCACCAACACGCATCTATGTAAAATCCATGTTGAGCCTGATTCGCGCTGTCGATGTGCGCGCAATCGCACACATTACCGGCGGCGGCCTGACAGAAAATCTGCCGCGTGTACTGCCACCCGGTTCGCGCGCCGTGATCAACACCAACAGCTGGCAATTCAGCCCCTTGTTCACCTGGCTGCAACAGCACGGCAATGTCGACACACTGGAAATGTACCGCACTTTCAACTGCGGCATCGGCATGGTGGTCTGTGTGCCACAACAAGATGTGGACAGCGCATTGTCGATATTAGCCACAACCGGTGAAACAGCATTTGTCATCGGCTGCATCGATAAAGGCGCTCCCGATACAGAGCCGCATGTCGAGTTTTGCGCTCAGTAAATTGGCCGCCTCAAGCGCATGACACACACATCGTCACAAAAACGTTTGGTGGTGTTGATTTCCGGCAGTGGCAGCAATCTACAAGCCTTGATTGATGCTACACAGTCACCGGATTTCGGTGCGCAAATTGTTAGCGTCATCAGCAATCAAGCTGACGTGCGCGGTTTGCAACGCGCACAAACTGCCGGCATTCCCACTACAGTGTTAAGTCACAAAAACTTTGCCTCGCGCGAAGCCTACGACCAAGCGCTGTTGACGGCGGTACAGCAACACTCTCCCGATTTGGTCATACTCGCCGGCTTTATGCGTATATTGACGCCCATTTTTGTAACGCCGCTGTTCGGCAAACTGATGAACATTCATCCTTCGCTATTGCCGCGCCACCCCGGCCTGCACACACATCAACGCGCACTGGATGCCGGTGAAAGCGAAGCTGGTGCCACTGTCCACTTTGTGTCTACCGATCTGGATGGCGGCCCTATCATCGTACAAGCCAGCGTTCCTGTTTTAGCCGACGACACAGCCGAGACACTCAGCCAACGCGTGCTAGAACAAGAACACCGCATCTATCCACTCGCCGTGCGTTGGTTTTGTGAGGGCAGACTGCAATGCAATGCAATGCATGCGCTGCTAGACGGAAAAATTTTGCGCTCCATTGTTGAGGTGTGACATGAAAAAACTTTTGGCCTCCATCATCATCGCCGCTGTTGCGCTGCCTGCGTGGGCAGAAAACGCAGTCAAGCACATTCCTTACACCGCCATCTATCAAGCGGTATATAAAAACTTTCCGCTGCAAGCCACACATCGCCTCGAACAATCCGGTGACGACTGGTACTTCTCCAGCATTGCCAGCGGTTTTTTTGGCCAGATCGAGGAAAACGCCACCTTCAGCTACAATGAAAATAGCATCACACCCAAGCACTATGTCTATCGACGCAACGTGCTCGGGCAAAACCGTGAAAGTGAAATCACTTACAACCAGAAGGCGCGGGTTGCCGCAGGCAGCAAAGGCAATAAAAAATTCAATGTAAAACTTACTGGTGATGAACTGGATGCCGGCACTTACATGCTGGCCCTGCGCGACGACATTGCTCGCGGCGAAAAAAAGCCCTGCTACACCGTGATTGAAGATGACGAGATTGACCAGTACTGCTTTCAAGTTACCGGCACGCAAGAAATCAATACCGCTCTGGGAAAACTCAATACCGTCGTGGTTGAGCGCCTGCGCAAACCGCAGAGCAAACGCCACACTCAATTCTGGCTGGCTCCTTCACTGAACTACGCCATCGCAAAATTGGTGCATCAAGAACAAAAAGGCAACACGGCGTACTCGCTGGAAATCACTTATTACAAAGCTGATAACGAACGATAATTAAGTTAACGCTATTTGCAGCAATGCACTGTAGCTCAAGCTGGTATTATTAAATGAAATTATTGCTTCTTTCTGGCAGCTTCCATTCAAAAAGCAAAAGCTT
>CAZZNL010000155.1:0-2474 GCA_964655625.1 uncultured Pseudomonadales bacterium | reverse complement strand
CATCAAGAATTATCTGAAAGACCACGACTGTGATATTTCCGCGCTGAATACCCTCCCCTTTTATTCCGAAGATTTGAATCTTGATAAGCCAGATAACGTAACAGAATTTCTGAGATCGGTAGATAAATGTGATGGGATCATTTGCATAACGCCCGAATACAACCATAGCATTCCCGCAGTTTTAAAAAATTCCATTGACTGGGCTTCACGCCCTGCATTCAAATCGCCATTGAAAGAAAAGCCTGTTACTTTCATTACTCAAGCAGAAGGGTCAGTGGGCGGAGCGAGGGCTCAAGCTCATTTGAAGCTTGTTCTTGATTCAACGCTTTCAATCATATTCCCATCTCATGAGCTAATGATAACAAGCGTAAGTAAGATGGTTGACGAAAACGGCGATATATCCGATCCAGATACAAAAAGAAGAATAATAAACCACCTTGATGCATTTATTGTCTTTACAAAACGTTTTGGAGTTAGCGATTAACAAGTCGCTCACTCGTGCCGCAAAATGTCTGCCGGTTGCAGTGTGGTCGCGCGCCAAGCGGGATAGATACTGGCTACAGCACTGATCAGCAGCGCCACACTCACCACCAGCAACACATCCAAAACACGCAGGTCCGATGGCAGATAATTGACTGGGTAAATATCAGTGCTCAGCAACTGCACGCCCAACACCTGTTGCAACACCTCGGCAATCACCGGCATCGACAACGCCAAACCACAGCCTGTAACTGCACCCAACAGCGTACCGGCAACACCAATCAGCAAACCATGCAACATAAAAATTCGCATAACACTACGCGACGGCACACCCATGGCGCGCAGAATCGCAATATCGCCGCGCTTGTCGCTCACCACCAACACCAATGAACACACCACGTTGAACGCAGCAATCACAATGATGATCACCAGCATCAACACCACCATCTGCCGCGACATACGAATGGCATCGTACAGATTGCCGTGGGTCTGAAACCACGTCTTCATCGAATAATGCGGTGGCAAATCACGCACTAATGACCACGCCACGTCATCCACAGCCAACCAATCTGTCACGGCAAAACGAATCGCGGCCACACCGTTGATGCGGTAATAATTTTGTAACAGCGGCAACTGTGCCATCACCAGACTGTTATCCACTTCCGTGCCTGTTTCATACAAGCCCGCCACGCGCAAACTGAGCAAACTCGGTTCCACCTGATCGGCACCGGAACCGGGCAACATCACCACTACCGTACCGCCCGCCACCACACCGAGCTTGCCGGACAGTTTTTTGCTTACCAACACTGATTGTGGATCCGCCACCCATGCATTCCATGTCTCTGCAGAAGTAAATTCCTCAAAATGCGACAGCTGACTTTCTGCCGCAGGATCTGTCGCGAACAACAATACCGGTTCAGCGGCAGAACCCATCACCATCAAGCCCTGTGCTTCAATCAACGGGCTGGCAGCCGTCACTTGCGGATGCTGCAACACTTGCTGTGCCAGCGCCTGCCAATCAGCAATTTCATCTTCCTGGGGATATAAAGTGAGTGCAGGCACTACACGCAAAATTCGCGTGCGCAATTCATGTTCAAACCCATTCATAACCGCCAGCACGGTAATCAACAGCGCCACGGCAATCACCAAACCCGCCATCGACATGCGCGAGATAAACCCTAGCAACGCCGAACCACTGCGAGCCTGTGCGTAACGCCAGGCAATAAACCGTGTGAGCATCAGGCCATACCCTGTAAACGGCCGTGATCCAACACCAGGCAGCGATCCTGCTGTGCTGCCAAGGTGCGATCATGCGTCACCAACACAAACGCCAAACCGTATTCTTTGTTGAGTTGATTCAACAATTGTTGAATGTGTTGCGCGTTGTCGGCATCCAGATTACCCGTCGGCTCATCCATCAACACACAAGCGGGACGATTGACTAACGCGCGCGCAATCGCCACACGCTGCCGCTCACCACCCGATAGCTGCGCCGGCTTATGTGCCAAACGCGCACCGAGACCCACCGCGTCCAGCATGATTTTCGCCTGTGTTTCTGCCGCCGCTTTTTTATGACCAGCGATCAGCAAAGGAATACACACATTTTCCAGCGCGGTGAATTCAGCCAACAAATGATGGAACTGATACACAAAACCCAATTGGCGATTGCGCCACTGCGCTCGCTCTTTTTCTTTCATGGCCAGCCAGCTTTTACCAGCAATCAACACATCACCCGCTTGCGGCTCATCCAAACCGCCGAGCAAATTCAGCAGCGTTGATTTACCAGAGCCGGAAGCGCCGACGATGGCTACCCGCTCGCCCGCTTGCACCTGAAAATCAATATGATCCAGCACCAACAAATCCTGATCACCCTGCCGATAACTTTTCAGCAAGCCACGGCATTCCAAAACGTTTATTTCAGGCATAAACAATTTCACTCATAACGTAGTGCTTCTGCAGGATGGATCAACGAAGCGCGCCAAGCGGGATAAAAC
>CAZZNL010000154.1:0-4646 GCA_964655625.1 uncultured Pseudomonadales bacterium | reverse complement strand
TTTCATGGATGTTTTTTCCTGTCGACAAATCCATCATGGTATCTGCACCCCAACGGATACCCCATGTCAATTTGGCGACTTCTTCTTCAATAGACGAGCCGAGTGCGGAGTTGCCGATGTTGCCGTTAATTTTTACCAAAAAGTTGCGCCCAATGATCATGGGTTCCAATTCAACGTGGTTGATATTGGCGGGAATGATGGCGCGGCCTCGCGCCACTTCGTCGCGCACAAACTCGGGTGTGATTTCTTTGGGAATCGCAGCACCGAAAGATTGGCCGGCGTGTTGATAGTCGAGCACACCGGCTTCAGCCAATTGCGCGCGTTTCATGTTTTCGCGAATGGCGATGTATTCCATCTCTGGGGTGACGATGCCTTTTTTGGCGTAGTGCATTTGCGACACATTGCAACCGGCTTTGGCGCGGCGCGGCACACGCAAATGGCGAAAACGTAAATGCGCAAGATTGCTGTCATTTAATCGTTCATTGGTATATGTGGAGCTGGAGCCTTGCAGCAATTCGGTGTCGTTGCGTTCCAGAATCCATGCGCTGCGCACATCGGGAAGGCCTTGGCGCACATCAATGGTTACAGCGGGATCGGTGTAGGGGCCTGAAGTGTCATACACGCGAATCGATGCATTTTTTTCTACGCCGTGGGCGAGTTGTGTATCGGTGAGCGTGATTTCGCGCATCGGCACGCGAATGTCAGCGCGGCTGCCTTCAATATAAATTTTGCGCGAGCCGGACAGCGGTGCAACAGAGGCAGAATCCACTTGCGCGGAATCGGCCAAGATTTTTTCAGCGGTATTTTGAATGGGCGGTGTCATGGTGTGTTCTCCGAGGCAGTGGCACTGCCAAAAGCAAAAAAGTGGTGTAAAGGGCCGCAACCCGGCCACTGTTGTTGTGCGCCGGCGCGCAGGGCTTGCTGCACAAACTGTCGCGCGTATTGCACGGCTTCGTGCAGTGCAAAACCGTGAGCCAGAAAGCTCGCCAAGGCCGCGCTCAAGGTGCAGCCGGTGCCGTGGTGATTGTTCGTTTCAATATAAGGTGCAGTGTGGTGCTCGATATTGTTGGTGGTGAACAGCACATCGGTGCAGAAACGTGGTTCACCGGCGATACCCATGGCGCTATCTCCGCCTGTCAACAGTACGGCGACTTTGTGTTCTTGTACCCAATCATGCAGGGTGTGTTCGTCGTCGCCGTCAAACAGTGCTCGTGCTTCCTGTCGATTGGGGGTGATGATTTGCGCGCGCACCAGTAAATGTTCGCGCAGCAGCTGGACGCCTTCCGCATCGAGCAGGATGGCACCGCTGCTGGCGCGAATAATGGGATCGATCACCAAGGGGATGTGTGGAGCAGTGTTCAGGCAATCCATCACCACTTGCACCAGCGCGGCACTGCCTAACATACCCAGCTTGATGGCGGCAGGCTGGTAGCGCAGCGCGCAGAGAATTTGTTCGCGCAATTGCTCCGGCGTCACCGGCCACATGGCCTGCACACCCTGAGGATCTTGTGCGGTGATGGCGGTGAGTGCGGTGAGTGCGTAAGCGCCACAGGCGCTGATGGTTTTGAGGTCAGCTTGAATGCCGGCACCGGCACTGCTGTCGCTGCCAGCAATGCTGAGTACGCGGGGGGGGGTGGAGCGGTGAACAGTGGATGACATGCGGTCTGCTTTCCTACGCCGGTATTATCCGGATCAGGTGGACGGGTATCTCTCAGCGCGGCCTGTCAGCCGGCACCCCGAGCAAGAGTCGTAGCAGTGTAGCACCGGATAAGCCATTCTGCCCCCTGTTGTGAGTTGACGTACGGCTGTCGTGGTATTCCCCTAAGGCGCTGGCCGGCATGAAACGAGAAGGATTTGATAAACTGCGGTCT
This sequence comes from uncultured Pseudomonadales bacterium, assembly GCA_964655625.1. Lineage (GTDB taxonomy): Bacteria > Pseudomonadota > Gammaproteobacteria > Pseudomonadales > UBA7239 > UBA7239. The sequence goes on along the minus strand of CAZZNL010000154.1, from coordinate 2,775 downwards.
ATTGATTGCAAAGATTCATAGAGGTTTTTATGCAGCGCAGTGTCTGGGTCAATACGTTTCGCGCCAGTGTATTAGCGGGTGTCTGCACAGTATTTTGCAGCCAAGCCAGCGCAGAAACTTTGCAAGAAGTTTATCAGTTGGCCAAGCAAAACGATGCGTTGTTGAAAGCGCAGGCCGCGCAGGCTGCTGCGGGTCGCGAAACGGGCAATATCTATCGCGCACCTTTGTTGCCGCAAGCGGAGCTGAATGCTTCCAAAGCAAAATCGGACACCGATGTCAGCGGTTATCGCTGTGTGGGTGCAGGCAGCACGTATTGCGGTGATATTGATACACGCAGCAGTCGAACGGCGTTGCGTGTGTCCCAGACCTTGCTCAATATGGAAGCTTGGTATGATTTTCAAAAAGGCAAAAAGCTCAGTGAACAAGCAGACGCTCAATACCGCGCGGATGAAATGAATCTGGTGGTGCGGGTGACGGAAGCCTATGTTGATGTGTTGCGCGCTATTGACAACTACCAGACGGCACAGGCACAAGAAAAAGCGATCGAACGTCAGTTAGAGCAAACCAAACAGCGCTTTGATGTCGGGTTGATCGCCATCACGGATGTGCAAGAGTCGCAAGCAACTTACGATAGCGCCAAGGTTGAAACTCTGAGTGCGCTGGGTTCTATCGGGATTGCTTTTGAAGCGGTTGAACAGTTGACGGGTCAACGCTTGGAAAAAATTGCACCGTTGGCGGATGGGTTGCCTGTCAAAATGCCACCGCCTGCAACGCAGGCAGAATGGGAAAAAATGGCCCTGGACAATAACCCCAATTTGGCGGTTTCTGTGTTAGCGGTTGATGCAGCGCGAGAAAATACCAAGGCGCGCAGAGCGGCACATTTGCCGACGATTTACGGCTCTTTTGAGCACAGCAATGACAATAATGATATGGATTTTGGCGCGGTCAGTGGTAATGATGACCAAGAAGGTAATGTTGTTGCGGTCAATCTGCGTGTGCCAATTTTCAGTGGTGGTGGCGTCAGTGCCGCGCGCCGCCAAGCGTATCAACAACAAATGGCAGCGGAAGAAACGCTCACCAATAACCAACGTACGACCGTGCAGGGCGCACGATCTTATTTCTTGGCGGTGACAACCGATATTCAACGTGTTGCGGCACAACAGCAGGCGATCGTGTCCGCACAGAGCGCGCTGGATGCAACACAAGCAGGTTATGAAGTGGGAACGCGCAATATTGTGGATGTATTGGATGCTGAACAGCGTCTGTATCGCGCCAAGTTGTTGTATTCCACCGCACGTTATAAATACATTCTCGATATGCTGCGGTTGTTGCAAATTGCTGGCACCTTGTCGGAAGACAACGTGCAAAAATTGAACCAGTGGCTGCTGCCAGAAAAAAATTATTTGCGCAGTCAGTTTCAGTAAAAAAATCGTTAGTTTGCTACGAGCAACGACTGAAATAATCCTGCAAGATGATGCAAGCCGCTTCGGCATCGACCGTGTCTTTGCCGAAGTGAGTGCTCTGTTGTGTGGCTTTGCGTTGTTGCTTGGCGGCAAAACTGGTTAAACGCTCATCAACGAGCTCCACAGCAATTTTGCTGTGTTCTTGCAACTGGCGCGCAAATTTTCTGGCGCGCTGCGACATGGGGCTGTCACTGCCGTCCATATTCAAAGGCAGGCCCACTAACAGTTGATCGGGCCGCCAATCTTTCAGTAGTGCCATCACCGCCGGCCATTCCGGTGCGCCATTGTTAGCGCGCAGAACGGTAACGGGATTACTGCTGCCGATCAGGCGTTGTCCCACCGCCACGCCGATATGGCGCAGGCCGAAGTCAAACGCGAGCAGAGTTTGGGCGCGGGGTTGTTCAGGCATGACCGGCGCGTGCTGCCAACAAATTCAGATCCGTGATACCCAACAGCGCAGCGGCAACTTGGGCGCGCTGGTCAAACGGCGTCTCAAACAGAATTTCGGCAGATGCCGGCGCTGTCAGCCAAGCGTTATCAGCCATTTCGCGTTCCAATTGCCCGGCTTCCCAGCCGGCATAGCCCAGGATCACCAGCGCATCGTCCGGCCCTGTGCCGTTGGCCATGGATTCCAATACATCGCGCGATGCCGTCAGCGCCACGCCTTGCCCCAAGGGTACGGTGTGCGACCAACTCTGCCCGGTGGTGTGACGGTGCAGCACAAAACCGCGCTCTGGTTGAACCGGTCCACCCTGTAGCACGGGATACGGTTGGCGCGAGGCGTGCAACGACAAGCCTAATTGTTCCAACAAATCGTCCAGTTCGGTGTCGATAGGGCGATTGATGACCAGCCCCATGGCACCGGTTTTGCTGTGGTCACAAATATAGGTGACGCTGTGTGCAAAGCGCTCATCGGTCATGCCGGGCATTGCGATCAAGAGCTGGTGGCGAAGGCTGGAGGGTTTACTCATGGATGTGGTTTCTTTGATGGACGTGAGAAATGTAACTGCTGCAACAGACAGCTCACTGCCATAAAAGGCAGCAGCCAGACCAGCGGCTCTACGTCAATACGATAGCGAGCATTTTCGCCATGATCCCCGAGAGAAGAGACAATAGCAACGTAGGAAAAAGCAAAAAAGGCATACAGCAGTCCCAGTTGCAGCAGCGTGGGCTTTTGCCGCTTGATGGCAGCATTGCACAAGATCAACATCACGATAGGGAATACTAATAAATGTATGCCGAGCACATTTATTTTTTTAGCAAACTCCATCCATGTATTAATCCCAAGTATCAGGGGGTCCGTATCTAGCCC